>JARRLN010000020.1 GCA_037386965.1 Nitrospirota bacterium | reverse complement strand
CTCCACCCCCTCCAGAAGGAGCCCCGGGAGCGCCTCCGGGGAGGGCGCCGTCTCCAGGACCGCCGCGGCCTGCACCGAGCAGACCGCCCGGGGGTCCATGCCGGCCCTGGCCAGCGCCTCCAGGATGCCCCGCAGCGTCTCCTTCTCGAGGCAGGCCACCAGGACGCCGTGCCCTCCGTCCTGCTCGCCCAGGACCGCGAAGTCCAAAACGTAATCCTCCGGAGAGCCCAGCACCAGGCCCTCAAGCTCGTAGGGCAGGGTGTCCCGTATCTTTTCCGGCTCGGCCCAGGGCAGGCGGAGCATCCGGAAGTTCAGGAGCGAAAGCGGGAGGCTCAGGAAGGAGTCCGCCACGCCCGCCGGGGCCTCCTCCTTCAGAAGAAGGCCCCCGTCCTCCCTCAGCTCGAAGGGCTGCCGGTCCTGCACCTTCCGCCCCTGGCGGTCCAGGACGTAGAGCATCCCCTCGTGCGGGGAGGTCATGTCAAAAAAAGCGGTAAGCGGCACCCTGCCTCAGCTCTCCTCCCAATACTTTACAAGTCCCGACCGGTCCATGACAAATTCGACGGTCCTCAGGAGCCCGTCCTCCGAGGCCGCGGTGACCGTGACCCTGAAGGCCTCCCCCCGGACGGTGATGCGGCCGGTGAGCGCTATGCTCAGGGTCTCGAAGCCCGCCACCTTCTGAAGGTCCGCCACCGCCTTGAAAGGGGTGACCTCCCGGTAGCCCACGATGCGCTTGGCCATGTCTTCGGTGATGTCCGGGGAGATGCTCATGAGCACGGGCACGCTCGCACCATTGATGTTCACCTGGGCCTTGGTAAACCCCTTTTTCCCGTAGATTGTAACGTGGGGCAGGAGGACCTTGTACGTCTCTTCGTCCATGCCCGGGACGAGGCGGAGCTCACGCACGCTTGAAAAAGGGGCGTTCTTCGCCCCCTCCTCGCCGCCCGATATGAGGGGCACCTCGTCGGCGTCCATCCAGTCGGCCAGGGCCCAGGCGAGGTTTTCATCCAGTTCCAGCGCACCCAGGAGGCGGGCGAAGGACTCCACGTATTTCTTGTTGGCCGTTCCGTTGGGGTCCACCAGGTCGTTGAGGTTGAACTTCGAGTTTTCGTCCTCGATGGAGACCGAGGCGAACAGGCCGTCGCCCACGTCATAGGGCGGAAGGTTCACCGTGCCGGGGTAGGTGTAGGACTTTTTCCTTATCTCTTCGTTTATGAGGCGGGCGGCGATGCTCGCTCCGGAGTTGACGGCCACGGAGAGGCGCTGGGAGGTCTGCCAGTTGCTGAGGAGCGAGGTGTTGACGAAGACGCCGTAGGCGAACTCCGTCACCAGGGCGGTGATGAGGGCCAGCACGCCCAGGACGGCGACCAGGACGAACCCCCGCTCGGAGCGCATCATATCCTCCTGCCTATCCGGGGGCGCACCGTCTCGGTCAGGGTCAGCTCCCGCTTCCCCAGGGGGACCGTTACCGTGACCCTTAGCTCCTCGGGCAGCCCCTGGTTCTCCCACGTGGTTATCCAGCTGCCCCGGCTCTTGACCTCCACGGCGAAGGAGACGACCTGCTCCAGGGCCTCCGCTTCCATCGGCTCGGACACGCCGCCGCCCCCGGGGGAGGACGGCTGGGAGGCCGGCACCAGGGTCTTCATGAGAACGAGCCTGTCTTCCTTCTCCTCAACCCGGTAACCCAGGCGCGCGGGACCGGAGAGGGGGGAGAGGTGCGAGGTAAAGGAAAGCTCCGAAGCCGGCGCCCCGTACATGTCCCTGTCCCGGATGATGAAGGCATGGCTCTGGCCCTCGGGGGGAAGGGCCGCTTCCAGCTCCCTCTTGAGGACGTCCATGAAAGCGCGGACTTCGTGAAGCCTGAGAAGGGTTTCCTCGTTGCCCCGGACGGCCTTGTTGGAGACGAAAAAGGTGCTGTACAGGACGGCGAGCATGGCCGAGGCGATGGCCAGGGCCAGAAGCATTTCCAGGAGGGTGAAGCCCTCCGGACGGTCCGTCCTTCTCATCAACCGGCTCCCGTCGTCTCGGCCAGCATGAACTCGCTCAGGGACACCTCCTCGCCCCTGCCCGTGACGGTCACCTTCACCCGGAGCACGCCGGGGTAGGGGGAGGCGAGCCTCTGCACCCGGAAGCGGAAGTCCTCGAAGGGCTCGGGGAAGGAGCCCGACTCCTCGGTGGGGTCCTCTTTGAAGTCCGTGAGCTTGTTCTTGGCGAGCATGGTGGCCACCGTGGCGGCCTCCTGGCGGGCGGCCACGTCCAGGTGATAGCCGAGGGTGTAAAGGAGGGTGACGAGAAGCCCCCCGACGATGGCCAGGGCAATCATGACCTCCAGAAGGGTGAAGCCCCTACTGCTCCGCGGCCTCATGGACCTTTACCCTCCTGCTTATGGGGTTTACGGAGACTACTAGCTCCTTGTCCCCTTCGGTGACATAGACGTTCATGTACTCGGCCGGCCCCGACGGGGGGAAATAGACCACCAGGGTCCCGTCCTTTACCATCCCCCTGCTTTGAAGCTCCACCGCGCTCAGGCCCGGGAACTCCTCGGACCGGGTCCCTTCGGGCTCTTCCCAGGAGACGCGTCCTCCGGGGAGCTCGAAGGTCACCGAGAAGGTCTGCTTGCGGGTGGCCGCCGAGTCCTCCAGGTTCCTCAGTATCGAGGCCAGGGAGCGCGCCTCGGAGCGGAGCTTCTCCCCGGAGCGCCCCAGGGACGGCAGGACGACGGCCATCACCAGGGAGAGGAGCATGAGGACCACGAGGAGCTCAAACAGAGTGAAGCCCCGGCCGTCCCGGGCTCCGCAGCGCCTACTACTGGACGTTCCAGCTTTGCAGGTCGGCATCGTGGCCCTCGCCGCCTTCCTGGCCGTCGGCCCCCATGCTGACGATTTCGTAGTCGTCGTTCTGGCCCGGCGAGACGTAGATGAACGGGTTGCCCCAGGGGTCCAGAGGAACGCGGCTTTTCTCCAGGTATCCTTCCTCGCGGTAGTTCTTGGGTATGCGTCCCGTGCTGGGCTTCTCCACCAGGGCCTCAAGCCCCTGCTCCGTGGTGGGGTAGAACCCGTTGTCCAGCTTGAAGAGCTTGAGCGCGGTCTCCAGGTTGCGCATCTGCACCTTGGCGTCCGTCACCTTTGCGTCCTCGGCCCTGCTCAGCATCTTGGGGGCCACCACGGCGGCCAGGAGGCTCAGGATGACCAGCACCACGATGAGCTCTATCAGGGTGAAGCCCCCCTCCGCGCGCCGCCGCTTTGTCTTTTCGTACGATTCCTTCACCGTGAAACCCTCCCTTTTCGATGCGAATTGTATCGCGCCGTGTCTATTTGATGATCTGGTTCAACTGGAACATGGGCAACAGGACGGCGAAGACGATGAGCCCCACCACCACGCCCATGGTCAGGATCATGGCCGGCTCCAGCAGGGCCAGCCCGCGTTGTATCCTCCTGTCGAACTCGGTCTCGTAGGACTTCCCCGCCTGCTCCAGCACCGCGGCGAGCTGCCCGCTCCGCTCTCCCGTGGCAATCAGCTCCAGAAGCACCGGGGGCAGCCCGGCCAGGGAGGCCGAGAGCCTTCCCCCCTCCTTCACCTTGAGGGCCGCCACCCGGGAGCGCTCCGAGAGCCAGGCGTTTCCCGACGCCTTTCCCGCAAGCTCCATGGCCCTGAGGACGGGGAGCCCTCCCTCCAGGAGGAACCCCAGGGTCCGGGCGAACCGGGTGAGATAGAGGCTCTCGAGGGGGCGGAAGAGAAGCCTGTCCGCCCTGGACTTGTGGGAGCGGAAGAATCTCCGTATCCCCAGGGCGGCGAGCGCTGCCCCTAGGAGAAGGGCCCACCAGTAATGGACGAAGAGGTTGCTTATGGCGATGAGGGCCACGGTGAGAAAGGGCAGCGCGCTTTGTGTGTCCTCGAATATCGTAACGATCTTCGGCACGACGAACGTGAAGAGAAAACCCAGCACGAGCACGCTCACGGCGGCCATGAAGACCGGATACATCAGGGCCGTACGGACCTTCTCCCGCACGGAGTCCTGAAACTCCAGGTAATCGGCCAGGCGCATCAGGACGGTGTCGAGGTTTCCGCTCTGCTCTCCGGCGGCCACCATGTTCCGGTAGAATTCCGGAAACAGCCCGGGGTGGCCCTCCAGGGACCGGGCCAGGCTCGAGCCGGAGGCCACCTGCTCCCTTATCCCCACCAGGATTCCCCTGAGGCGCCCCCCCTTCTCCTCGGACAGCGCCCGCAGTGCCTCCACCAGGGGGACGCCGGAGTGAAGGAGGACGGCCAGCTGCCGGGTGGCCGAGGGCAGATGCCCCCCCTCCCTCTGGGGCAGGAGGGCCGAAAGCCGCCCCTTTTTGCCGTAAGCCAGGCGCTCGAGCTTCCGGGGATAAAGCCCCAGGGCCTTGACCTTCAGGGCGGCGTCGTGGGGGCCGTCGGCCTGCACGGTGCCCACGGCCTCCCCGCCCCGCGGGTCATACCCCTTGTACTTATAAAGCGGCATCGTCTTTCTGCGTGGTTCTCAGGACTTCCTCAAGCGTCGTCTGGCCCGCCAGGACCTTGGCCAGGCCGTCCTCCCTCAGGGTCCGCATACCCCGGGAGACGGCGTAGGCCTTGATGGCTGGGGCGTCCCTGAGGTCGCTCACCATGCGGCGCACCTCGCCGTCCACGACCAGGAGCTCGAAGATGCCCAGGCGGCCCAGGTAGCCGGTGCCGTTACACTTTGCGCACCCGCTTCCCCGCCACAGGGCCTCCGGCGGCGAGGCGAAGTAGACCGACTCGGCGGCCGTGGGCCGGTAGGATTCCTTGCAGTGGGGGCAGATGAGGCGCGCCAGGCGCTGCGCCAGCACCGCGCTCAGGGAGGAGGCAACAAGAAAGTGCTCCACTCCCATGTCCACCAGCCGCGTGAGGGCGCTTGAGGAGTCCGTCGTGTGCAGCGTGGAGAGCACGAGATGCCCCGTGAGGGAGGCCTGGATAGCTATCTCCGCCGTCTCCCGGTCCCGTATCTCCCCCACCAGGATGACGTCGGGGTCCTGCCTCAGGATGGAGCGGAGCCCTCTGGCGAAGGTAAGGCCCGTCCGCGGATTCACCGGTATCTGGCCGATGCCCTTGAGCTGGTACTCCACCGGGTCCTCGACGGTGACGATATTCTTCTCCTCCGAATGGATGCGGTTGAGGGCGGCGTAAAGCGTGGTGGTCTTTCCCGAGCCGGTGGGCCCCGTCACCAGGACGATGCCGTCGGGCCGCATGAGAAGCTCCTCGAAGGCGGCCTCCTGGACCTTCTCCATGCCCACCTCCCAGAGCCCCAGGATGCCCTGCATCCTGTCCAGGAGCCTCAGGACCGCCCGCTCCCCGTGGACGGTGGGCACCACCGAGACCCTGATGTCTATGTCCCGCCCCCCCACCAGCAGGCGGATGCGCCCGTCCTGGGGGAGCCGCTTCTCGGCGATGTCGAGGTTGGCCATTATCTTCACCCGGCTGACCAGGGCGTCCTGGATTATCTTGGGCGGGGAGAGAACGCTCCTCAGGACGCCGTCCACGCGGATGCGCACCTCAAGCTCCTTCTCGTAGGGCTCCACGTGGATGTCGCTGGCCCTTTCCTTTACGGCCTGCTGCAGCAGGGCGTTCAGCAGCCGGATGATGGGGCCTTCCTCGGTAAGCTCCAGGATGTCCCGGGGGCGCTCGAACTCCGTGGCCACCGAGGAGAGGTCGTCCCCGCTGATGCGGTGCATCACCTCCTCGGCCGAGCCCACCTGCCCGTAGAACCTGTTGATGAGCTCAAGGACCTTCTCCCGCTCCATGCTCTCCGTCCGGGGGGTGAGGCCGTAGCGCACGGCCAGCTCACGCATGGCCAGTTTTCCCAGGTCGTCGGCCACCAGGCCGAAAAGGGTGCCGTTCTCCCTCCTTACCGGCAGGACCGCGTTTCCCTTGGCAAAGGAAAGGGGCACTTCCTTCAGAAGGGCAATCTCGATGTCTTCGTCTTTCAGGGCGCGGCCATCCATGGTCCAACCTCCACGGACGTATTCACTATTATTATAAGTGGGGCGCGGCAAAAATAACAGGAGAACCTGTCTCGAAATTGCTTCCGGCTCAAAGAGGCCTAAATGGCGTCATACGGCGTCCTGGAGGAAAAATCGTCCTCAACGCAGCTCTGCTGCGCCTCCGGCGATTTCCCCTTTCCTCCTTGTCTGCCGCCATTTATTCTCTCTTTCGCTTCGAAATCAATTGTGAGACAGGTTCTAAAGAGAAAGCCTCCGGACGGAGGACGTTTGCCCTCCGCTCGGGGTACAATACTCCATTGATGCTTGACCTTTTGCGCTCCATAGGGCGGGACATCCGGCGGGAGATTGCCTCCTTCAGGGCGGAGGGTGCGGCGGGCTACGCCCGGGGCCGCTATCCCCGCGGGGCCGGGGGGGACCGGACGCACCCGGTGGACAAGAAGGCCGAGGAGATTGTCATCGCAGCCCTCGGGGCCTCGGGCCTGCCCCTCCTGGTCGTCTCCGAGGAGGCGGGCGAAGTGAGCCTCAACGGCGGCGGGGACCGGCGGGTCCTCGTGGACCCCATCGACGGGAGTCGAAACGCCATCAGCGGCCTGCCCTATTACTGCACCTCCATGGCGGTGGCCCGAGGCGATACGCTCAAGGGCGCGGAGGTCTCTTACGTCATCAACCTGGTAAACGGCGACGAGTTCTGGGCGGAGCTGGGCAAGGGGGCCTTTCTGAACGGCGAGCCCGTGCATGCCCAGCGGGACGAGACCCTCTACGTGGTGGCCTACGAGGCCCAGAGCCCCGAGAGGGACGTCCCCCGGATACTGCCCCTGTTCAAGGACGCCCGGCGCACGCGGTGCCTGGGGGCCGTGGCCCTGGACCTGGCCTACCTGGCTGCGGGAGCCGTGAGTATCTTCGTCAACCCGGCTCCTTCGCGGAGCGTCGATTTCGCCGCCGGATGGCTCCTGGTGAAGGAGGCCGGGGGGATGATGACCGACCTCGAAGGAGAGGGGCTCGACGAGGTGCCCCTCCTTGTCAAGAGGAGCGCTTCGCTTCTGGCCTCGGGAAACCGGGCCCTTCACCGGAAGGCTTTAGGACTCCTCCGGTGAAGGGGCGGACCATACAGGCGACCCTCCGCTCGGCGGCCCTCCGGCACGGCGAGAAAACGGCCTTTCTTTTCCGCGGCCCCGGGGGCTGGGAGCCCCTCACGTACCGGGATTTCCTGGAGAAGGCCCGCTCCCTGGGCGCCGCCCTCGGCGGCTTCGGCCTGGCCCCGAGGGAGAAGGTGGCCCTGCTGGGGGAGGCGCGCCCCGAATGGTGCGCGGCCTACCTGGGCATCCTGCTTTCGGGCCAGGTCGCCGTTCCCCTGGATGTCCGTCTCACCGCGCGGGAGATGCGCAACATCCTTGCGGACTCCGGGGCCCGGGTGCTCATTCATACGAACGCCACGGCTAGGGCGGCGGACGCGGCCCTGACGGACCTCGACATCCGGAAGCTCAACGTGGACTCTCCTCTTGAGGCTTCCCCCCGGCCCGAAGCCCCTCCGGGGGAAGATGAAGACGACGAGGCCGTGGCCTCCCTTCTTTACACGTCGGGGACCACCGGCAACCCCAAGGCAGTCATGCTCACCCATGGGAACCTGCTTTCCGACGCCCAGGCGGTGATGGGCATGGGCATCATCTCGGGCCGGGACAATGTGCTCGCCGTCCTGCCCCTTCATCATACGTATCCCTTCATGTGCACCTTCCTGGTCCCCCTTCTGCTGGGGGGACGCATCACCTATCCGGGGAGCCTGAAGGGGGCGGAGATGCTGAGGGCCGTCAGGGAAACGGAGGCGACCGTGCTTGTGGCCGTGCCTCAGATAGTGGAGGCGCTTTACGGGCGCCTGAGAGAGAGGCTGGGGGGCCTTCCCGCCCCTCTGGCATGGCTCGCCCTCCGGGGCGTGGACCTGGCCGGATTGCTCAGGCGCCGGTGGGGTGTCAACCTCATGGGCTGGTTTCCCGGGCGCCTGCTCGGACCCCGGTTCAGGTTTCTCGCATGCGGGGGGGCCAGGCTCGACCCCGGGGTAATGGAGGGGATGGAGGCCATGGGCTTTACGGTGGTGGAAGGCTACGGCCTTACGGAGACCTCTCCCATCGTCTGCTTCAACCCGCCGGGTAAGAGGAAGTCGGGCTCGGTGGGCAGGGCCGTCCTGGGGGCGGAGATCAAAATACTCGAGCCCTCCGGAGACGGCGATGGCGAGGTGGCCGTCCGGGGGCCCATGGTTACCAGGGGGTATTACCGGAGGCCGGAGGAAACGCGCAATGCCTTCCTGGACGGCTGGTTCCGCACCGGGGACCTCGGACACATGGACGACGAGGGGTATCTCTACATCTCGGGCCGCCTGAAGGAGCTTATCGTCCTGCAGTCGGGCAAGAACGTCTATCCCGAGGAGGTGGAGGCCCACTTGCTGCTCTCCCCCCTTGTCGAGGAGGCCTGCGTCCTGGAGAAGGACGGGCGCCTCCATGCCGTCGTGGTGCCCGACATGGCATATGCAAGGCACCAGAAGATAGGCAACCTCAGGGAAGTGCTCGGGTGGGAGATAAAGCGGCTTTCCTCCGGGCTTCCCCCGCACATGCGGGTCAAGGGCTTCACCCTGAGCGCGGAGCCCCTGCCCCGCACCCCCCTGGGGAAGCTCAAGCGGCACCTGGTCCGCCCGGCGACCCCTGCGGAAGGGGCGGCGGCCCCCCCGGATAGGGACGACCCCGCCCTTACGGAAGACGACCTGGGCAGGGAGCTTCTTTCGGTACTCAAGAAGGTCATCCCCGAGGAGGTCCCCGTTACACTTTCTGAGAGCCTGGAGCTTGACCTGGGCATCGACTCGTTAAGAAAGGTGGAGCTGGCCGAATCCCTGGAGCAAAGGCTGCGCGTGCGGATATCCGGCGAGGCCATGGCCGCCGTATACACCGTGGAGGAGCTTTTAAGACTCATCAAGGAGCTGCGCCGGGCAGGCCCCGGGGAGGCCCCCCGCGCGGAAGCCCCGGGCATGGGAGCCGCCCTTTCCGGGGAGCCCACGGAGCAGGAGAAGCGCGAGGCTGGGCTCCTCCAAGGCCCGCTGGACTGGCCCGTAGCCCGCGGGGCCCTGGCCCTCCTCAGGGCCTTCTTCGGGGCGTTCTATGGTCTTCGGCTCGAGGGCCGGGAGAACCTGCCGGAGCCGCCCTTCATCATGGTGGCCAACCACGCCAGCTACCTGGACGCCTTCGTGGCCGCCTCGGCCCTGCCCCCGGAGACGTTCAGGAGGCTTTACTTTCAGGGAGAGAGGCGCTTCTTTGCAAACCCCCTTACCAGGCTCTTCGGCAGGCTGGCCCACGTCATCACCATCAACCCCGACGCCCGGCTGGAGGCCGCCCTTCGCCTCTCTGCGCATGTCCTCCGCGAGGGGAAGGCCCTTTTCGTCTTCCCCGAGGGGGGGCGGAGCTTCGACGGCAGGCTCATGGACTTCAAGCGGGGGGTGGGCATCCTGGCCCTCCGGCTCGGTGTCCCGGTCGTGCCCGCCTGGCTTGGGGGGACCTTTCAGGCCCTTCCCCGGGGCGCCCGCCGGCCGAGGAGAGCGCGGCTCTGCCTGAGGGTCGGCGCTCCCGTGAGGCCGGGGGACGTCTCCCTCTCGGACAAGCCCCCGCACATGGACGAGTACGAGTACTTCACCGCCAAGGTGCGCGACGCCGTGGCGGCCCTGGCGCGGTGATTCGCCGCACCCCTGCTCCGAAGACCTCCTGATACAATACTGCCGGGAGCATGATATGGTTCACGAATCAATGCCTTAAAGTGCATGGAGTATAAAATATTTTTCAAGGCTTCAATGCCGGTTCGTAACTTCCCGGAAAGCCCGGAGGGCTTCTTCTCGCCCTGGAAAGGAGACATGATGCGAAAGATATTTTTCGTCCTGGCCGTCCTCGTTCTCTTCCCCCTCGCGGGACCGGCCCGCGCGGCGGACATGAGTTTCGGCATCTCGGTGGGGGAGGAAGGGATAGAGAGCTTCCACCTGGCCGTGGGTGATTACTTCGGCGCGCCCGAGCCCACGGTGGTCGAGGTGGAGAAGTCCAGCATCCCGGAGGAGGAGCTGCCCGTGGTCTTCTTCCTCGCCCGGACGGCCGGCGTGTCACCCGATGCCATCGTCGAGCTGAGGCTCAGAGGGCTCAGTTGGCTGGACATCGCCCTGAGGTTCGGGCAGACCGCGGAAATATTCTACGTTCCGGCGCCCTCGGGACCCCACGGAAAGGCTTACGGCCGCTACATGGGAAAGCCGAAGAAGGAGTGGAAGAAGCTCAAGCTCTCCGACAGCGACGTCGTAAACCTGGTAAACCTGAGGTTCCTTTCCGAGCAATACGGGTATTCCGTGGAGGCCATCATGGACATGCGGGAGCAGGGTGCGGGCTTCGTGGACATCCACGGGCGGGTGAAGGAGAAGAAGCAGGCCCATGCCCACGGCTCTCAAGGCGGCAAAGGGAAGGGGAAGAAAAAGAAAAAGAAGTAGCCTCACTCCCCCCGGGGACTCTCCACCGGAAGGGCGGCCTCTTTCCGGCACCTGGGGCAGAAGCCCTCGCCCTTTCTGTCGGTGTCGGCCAGGGAGTTTGAAAAATGCATCACGCACCGGGGGCTCTTGCAGTGACCGAGCCCCAGGGTATGGCCGACCTCGTGCACCGCCTCCTTCAGGGCCCTGAGCCTGAAAAGCCCTTCCTCATGGGGCTCGCCGTAGAATTCCGGCCTGAGCCGGGCCAGAGAGATGACCGCCGCCCCGGAGCGCACATCGGCCTGCCCGAAGACGAAGTTGAGCCCGGCCGCGTAAAGGTCAGCCTCCGTCACGCCCAGAACCCTGTCCGCACCGGCGCTCCGCTCCCTCGCGAGGCGCTCCAGAAGCGCCGTAGCGTTATGCTGAAGGCGGCGCGGGTCGTAGGAGTCTTCCCCCAGGCGCAGCCCCGGCCTTATCTCCGTCCGCACGCGGAAGGCGCCCGCAAGGGCGCGGGCCACGTATGCCAGCACCGTCTCCTCTACAAAGCCGATGGGAAGGACATCGATTCTTCTCATCCTCCCCCATTGTATCCCACCTCATGATGTCCGTTGACCCCCTGCCCCTTTCGTGGTAAAGAAAAAGGGAGCGGAAAGGAGCAGACCGGTGAAGGCGGCGGTTATTGACAGGTTCGGCGGGGCCGAGGTGCTCCAAATCAGGGACGTTCCGGTGCCCGAGCCAGGCGACGGTGAGGTCCTGGTCCAGGTGCGTGCGGCGGGCGTGAACCCCGTGGACTGGAAAATCCGCGAGGGCTATCTCAAGGAAGCCATGGGCTATCGGTTCCCCCTCGTCCTCGGCATGGACGGGGCCGGCGTGGTGAAGGAAGCGGGCCGCGGAGCCGATACGTTCGCCTCCCGGGAGGAGCCGGTCTTCTTCTGTAACGACATGGGCCGCATGGGCACCTATGCCGAGTACGTCGTGGTCAGGCAGGACCTCTTGGCGCGGAAGCCCGATAACGTCTCCTTCGAAGGGGCAGCCGCGGTGCCGCTGGTGGCTCTTACGGCCTGGCAGGCCCTGCTTGTGAAGGCCGGACTCACCGAAGGGATGCGGGTGCTCGTCCACGCCGGCTCGGGCGGGGTGGGCAGCTTCGCCGTGCAGCTTGCCAAGGTCCATGCCGCCCACGTGGCCAGCACCTGCGGGCCCACCAATGTGGACTTCGTCAAGGCCCTCGGGGCCGACGAAGCCGTCGACTACACCCGGGAGGATTTCGCCGAGCGGCTCGGGGAGTACGATATCGTGCTCGACACCGTGGGAGGGGACGTCTACAGGAGGAGCGTCCAGGTCTTGAGGAAGGGCGGGGTGGTCGTCTCCCTGCTGGAGCGTCCCGACGCCGCCCTGGCCGGCGAGCGGGGGGTGCGCGCCGAGTACCTCCTCATGCGCCCCGACGGCGGGCAGCTTGCCGAGGTGGCCCAGCTCCTCCGTGAGGAGCGCATACGCCCCGTGGTGGGTACGGTACTGCCGCTGAAGGACGTCCGGAGCGCCCATGAGCTCAGCGCTTCGCGCCACGCCCGGGGAAAAATCGTCCTTGCCGTCCCGGGCTCATAAGGCCGCGTTTCTTTACAATTCACCCGCCTTTTTTGTATCTTTTGATGAGATGCTCGACCTGCACACCCACAGCATACTGAGCGACGGAGAGCTTCTGCCCTTCGAGCTTGCCCGGCGGGCGGAGGCCAGGGGTTACAAGGCGCTGGCCATCACCGACCATGTGGACGCCTCCAACCTGGATTTCGTCGTCTCCCGGACGCTTCAGGCCGTGAGGCGCTTGAGGGGGCATGTCTCCCTGGAAGTCATCGCCGGGGTGGAGCTGACCCACGTTCCTCCGGCCCTCATCGCCGGGATGGCGGAAGAGGCCCGCGAGTTGGGGGCCGAGCTGGTGGTGGTGCACGGAGAGACGCTGGCCGAGCCCGTCTTGGCGGGGACCAACAGGGCGGCCATCCTGGCCGGGGCGGACATTCTCTCGCATCCCGGGCTCATCGGCCCCGAGGAGGCGGCCCTGGCCGCCGAGAAGGGAGTCGCCCTGGAGATTACCGCACGAAAGGGCCATTGCATCAGCAACGGGCACGTGGCCCGGGTGGCCCTGGAGGAGGGAGCCCACCTCGTCATCAACACCGACGCCCACGGCCCCGAGGACCTCATAACGACGGAGAGGGCCCGCATGCTGCTGCTCGGGGCCGGGATAAAGGCGGCCCTCGTGGAGCAGGTCTTCGAGACGTCCCGGGAACTTGTCCGGAAATCCCTCAGGAGGAAACATGGCTAGAGTCATCAAGAAGAAGAAAAAACAGAGGACGGCCCCCGGGAGCGAAGACTTCGAGACCACCTTCGCGCGGGTGGGGGATGCCCTTCTGCGGAAACAGAGGCAGCTCATCTGGGCCGCCGCCTCCTTTGCGGTCCTCATCGTGCTTGCCACGGGCGTTCTGTTTTACTTTCGCGCGGCCGCCAGCAGTGCGCAGAAATACACGTACGCGGGGTTCAAGCGCTATTTCGGCCTCTACCAGGACATACCCGTCGTACATTCCGAGCGGGCCCGCCTGGCCCTGGAGGAATTCGCCGATGCGTACGAGGCCAAGCCCGAGCCGTACAGCCTTCTGTTCGTCGCTTACAGCCACTACGACATGGGCCAGTACGGCGAGGCCATGAAGGCGCTCAAGGAGCTGAGAGCGAAATTCCCCGAGCAGGAGCCGTTCACGTCCGTGGCCCTGTACAAGATGGCCATGGTCTCCCTCCAGGAGGGCAGGGCCGAGGACGCCCTTTCCTTCCTGGAGACCCTGTCGTCGTCCAAGTCGGACTCCCTGAAGGACCTCGCCCTCATGGACGCGGCCCGCATCCTGGAAGGCATGGGCAAGAAGGAAGAGGCCAGGGAGAAGTACGAGGCCCTGGCCACCTCCTTCCCCGAGTCCCCCTTCGCCGGGCAGGCGCGCGCGAAGGCCGGCCTTCCGGAGCAGGAGGAGGGAGCACAGCCCGAAGGAAAGGGCTGAGCCGCCTCTCGGCCTTCCGGGGATTTTCCGGACCCTCCCTTTCTTCGGGGCCGGGCTTGCCATAATCACCCGTCCCTGCCGGATTTCGTCCGGCTCCCCTCCTGTGCGCGCCCCCCGCGTGCGATGCCCCGTCCGTGTCCCCTTGGAGATTGTTTACAGAACGGCGGCCCTGATTATATACTATAGCTTCCGCGGTCTGGGAGAAAATGAGGAAATACGCTGGCCTGGCAGGATTTGCCGTCTTTTTTGCCGTCCTCCTGAGCATGTTGTCCTCTGACGCCGCCCTGGGGCAGGTGGCCCCCGTGGTGAAGGACATAGAGGTGCGTGGATTAAGGAGGATAGAGGCCGATGCGGTCCGGAGCCACATATCCCAGAAGGTCGGCGCGCCCCTCTCCACCGAAGCCGTCTCCCGGGATATCAAGGACATATACGCCATGGGCTATTTCGACGACGTGCGGGTGGAGGTGGAGGCCTTCGAGGGCGGGGTCCGGCTCGTCTATGTCGTTAAGGAGAAGCCCTCCATCCGCCGCGTCACCATCTTCGGCAACAAGGAAATCGAGAAGTCCAAGCTCTCCGAGCGCCTGACGGTCACGCCGGGCTCCCTGGCCGACGTGGTCCTCATCCAGCAGAACGCCGATGCCCTGAGGGCCGTTTACGAAGAGCAGGGCTATCCCCTGACCGTCGTGGTCCCCGTCCTCAAGCGGGTGCAGGAGGGAGCCGACACCCTGACCTTCTATATCATCGAGGGCCCCAGGGTCAAGATAGACGACATCAGCATCGAGGGCAACAAGGAAATCTCGGGCTTCACCCTCAAGAGGGCCATGAAGACCTCGGAGTACTGCTGGCTGTACTCGTGGATTACCAAGGGCGGACGCTACGAGAAAACGCGGCTGCACAACGACCTGGGCAGGATAGAGGACGTCTACCACAACAAGGGCTTCGTCGAGGCCGCGGTCTCGGAGCCCAAGCTCCGGCTCAGCGAGGACAAACGGCAGATGGACATCACCATCCCCGTGGCGGAGGGCCAGCAGTTCCGCGTTTCGTCCATCTCTTTCCAGGGGAATACCGTCTTTACGGATGCGGAGCTCCGCGAGAAGGTTGTCTCGGAGCCCGGAAAGGTGGTGAGCAAGAAGACCCTGAGCCAGGACGTCGCCGCCCTCACCGAGCTTTACGGCACCCGGGGCTACGCCCTGGCCGCCGTGTTCCCCGACCTTGCGGTCCATGAGAAAGAGAGGACCGCGGACGTCATCTTCCGCATAAGCGAGGGGGACCAGTACAGGGTGGGGCGGATAGAGATCCGGGGGAACGTCAAGACCATGGACAAGGTCATCCGGCGGGAGATACGGCTGAAGGAGGGGGAGATATTCAACGGAGAGAAGCTCAAGCGGAGCTTGCAGAGGCTGAAGAACCTGAACTTTTTCGAGGAGGTCAAGCTCAACCCCCGCCCCCATGCGAAGACTAAGACCCTGGACCTGGAGGTCAACGTCAAGGAGCGCGCCACGGGCTTCCTGAACATGGGGGCGGGCTACAGTTCGGTGGACAGGCTCATCGGCACCGTGGACTTCACCCAGGCCAACCTGGGCGGCCGCGGCCAGTACATCAAGATCAAGGCGGAGCTGGGCAGCAGGAGCGATTTCTACGAGGTTTCCTTCCGGGAGCCCTGGCTCTTCGACCGGCCCGTCTCCCTGGATGCCAGCCTCTACAACTCCAACCGCGAATTCACCGATTTCGACAAGGAGGCCACGGGTTTCTCCCTGGGGCTGGGCAGGAGCTTCTGGGAGTACTGGCACGCCGGCGCCCTGTACCGCATCGAGGAGGCCACCATCTCCCATATCGACGAAGACGCCTCCTCCCTCATCCGGGAGCAGGAGGGCACGCGCCTGACAAGCAGCATCTCGCCCTCCATCCTGCGGGACACCCGGGACAACTACATAGACCCTCACGAGGGCACCCGGTTCGGCGTTTCGACGGACTTCGCCGGCCTCGGGGGCGAGAACAAGTTCTTCAAGGTCAACCTCGAGGGCAACGTCGTCTTGCCGGTGACGCGCCGGTCGGCCCTTTCCCTCAAGGCCCGGTACGGCTACGGCACGGGCATCTTCGGCGAGAAGCTTCCGCTGTTCGAGCGCTACAGGGTGGGGGGCATATACACCGTCCGGGGCGTGAGGGATGTGGGCCCGCGCGACGACCGGGGGGATTACATCGGCGGCCTCCAGCGCCTCATCTTCAACGTCGACTACGTCTTCCCGCTCCTGTCCTCCTTCGGCCTCAAGGGAGGCGTGTTCTTTGACGCGGGGACCGCCTATGACAGTAAAATAGACTTCAGGTATTCTACGGGTGCGGGCATCAGGTGGATTTCGCCCATCGGGCCCCTGAGGCTGGAGTACGCCGTGAACCTCGACCGCAGGGCGGGCGAAGACAGCGCCAAGTGGGAGTTCGCCATCGGCACGTTCTTCTGAGAGGTCCCGGGGGGAGCTCCCCGGAAAAGAAATGCGAGAAGGAGGAGAAGATGAGGAAAGCTCTCGTTTTCCTGCTGGCCCTGGCGCTGGCGGGAACGGCCTACGCAGCCGACAAGGACTTGAAGATCGGTTTCGTGAACCTTCAGAAGGCCCTGAACGAGTCGGAGTCCGGCGTGAAGACCAAGGCCGAGCTCGAGGACAGGATAAAGGAGAACAGGGCGAAGATACAGGAGAAGGTCAAGAAGAAGGAGGCGCTTCAAAAAGAGCTTGAAAGGCAGTCCACGGCACTCTCGGAGGCGGCCGTACAGGAGCGCAAGGACGAGATACAGCGGCTGGACCGCGACATCGAGCGCATGGTCTCCGACGCCAACACCGAGCTTCAGAAACTGCAGCGGCAGAAAGAGGTCAGCATCCTCAAGGACCTGGATGCTATAATCTCCTCCATCGGGAAAGAGGGGGGCTACACCATCATCCTCCCGTCCGACGTCATCCTGTATTCCAGGGAAGGCGTGGATATCACCAACACCGTCATCGAGAGGTACGACAAGATTTACAAAGAGAAACAGGCGGCGAAGCCGGCACCGTAGGCCGATGAAGCTCAGGGAGATAGCCCGCCTTCTCGGAGGCGAACTGCACGGGGGGGACCCGGAGGAGGACATTGCCGGCGTCTCCGGCATCGGGGAAGCCGCTGCCGGAGACATCACGTTCGTCGTCGGAAGCCGCCAGGAGAAGCGCGCCCGGGAGAGCGCGGCCTCCTGCTTCCTGGTCAGGGAGGTCCTGCCGGGGCTGCGGGGAGCGCAGGTCAAGGTGGACGACCCCCACTACGCCTTCGCGCTGCTCCTTGGGCGTTTCCACCCGCCCTCGCCCGTGCCGCCGGGGGTGAGCGCGCGGGCCTTTGTGGCCGGCGGGGTCACGCTCGCCGAGGAGGTCTCGGTGCAGCCCTTCGCCGTCCTTTCCGAAGGGGTAAGCGTGGGGAGGGGGACCGCCGTCTTTCCCGGCGTCTTTTTGGGCCGGGGCGTCACGGTGGGCGAGGACTGCGTCCTTTACCCCGGCGTCGCGCTCATGGAGGGAACCCGGGTGGGCGACCGGGTGGTCATTCATGCCGGCACGGTGGTGGGGGCAGACGGCTTCGGGTACCTGGAGCGCGGGGGCAGGCATGTAAAGGTCCCCCAGGTGGGGGGCGTCCTCATCGAGGAGGACGTCGAAGTGGGGGCCAACGTCACCATCGACCGGGCCACGACGGGCAACACGGTCATAGGGCGCGGCACGAAGATAGACAACCTGGTGCAGGTGGCCCATAACGTGCGCGTGGGGGAGCACTCCATCCTGGTGGCGCAGTCCGGCGTGGCGGGAAGCAGCTCCCTGGGCGGGCATGTCGTCCTGGGGGGGCAGGCCGCCGTGGCCGACCACGTGCGGGTCCAGGACGGCGTCATGCTGGCCGCCCGGGCCGCCGTCATGTCGGACACCCCGAGGGGCGTTTACGGCGGCGCGCCGGCCATCCCGCACAGGGACTGGCTCCGCGCCGTGAGCCTTTTCAACAAGCTCCCGGAGATGCACCGGAGGGTTCTGGAGCTTGAGAGGAAAATCCAGCTGCTCGAAGGGAGTGAGGAGGGCGAGGATGATGAACATCAATGAGCTGACCAATTATCTTCCGCACCGCTATCCGTTTCTGCTCGTGGACAGGGTCGTCGAGATGGAGCCCGACTCCTCCATCGTGGGGCTGAAGAACGTCACGGTGAACGAGGAGTTCTTCCTGGGCCATTTTCCCGGCAACCCCATCATGCCCGGCGTGCTCATCGTGGAGGCCATGGCGCAGACGGCCGCCATCCTGGCGATAAAGTCCGGAGACATGGACATACCCAACATCTACTTCATGAGCATAGAGAAGGCGAAATTCAGGCGGCCCGTCATCCCGGGCGACCAGCTCCGGTTCGAGGTGCAGGTCCTGAAGAAGAGGGGCAACGTCTACAAGTTCACCGGCCGGGCCCTGGTGGGCGACGCGGTGGCCGCCGAGGCGGAGTTCTCGGCGATGATGGCGGCAAAGGAGTAGGCATGGCGACTTTCATCCACCCCACTGCCATCGTGCAGGAGGGGGCATTTCTTGACGAAGACGTCTCCGTGGGCCCTTACTGCATCGTCGGCCCTCTCGTGAGAATCGGCAAGGGCACCCGCCTGCACGGCAACGTGGTCCTGGAGGGGCGCACCGAGATAGGCCGCTCCTGCCAGCTGTATCCCTTCTCCTACCTCGGGCAGCCGCCGCAGGACCTCAAGTACAGGGACGAGGACACCGCCGTCACGGTCGGCGACCGTACCATCATCAGGGAGTACGTCACCGTCCACCGCGCCTCCGTCGGGGGCGACGGGGTCACCCGCGTGGGGGACGACACCTTCCTCATGGCCTACGTCCACGTGGCCCACGACTGCCGGGTGGGAGGCAACGTCGTCATGGCCAGCTATGCGGGGCTCTCGGGCCACGTCCTGGTGGAGGACAACGTCATCATCGGCGGGCACACGGGAATCCACCAGTTCGTCCGTATCGGAGAGTACGCCATGGTGGGAGGGGTCAGCGGCGTCAGGCAGGACGTCCCCCCCTACATGATAGCCTCCGGCGTGGAGGCCCGCCTCTACGGGCTGAACGTGGTGGGCCTCAAGCGCAAGGGCTTCTCCGCCGAGGCCATCGGCGAGCTCAAGCGCGCCTACTCCGTCCTCTTTCAGCAGAACCTTTCCATGGACGCCGCCCTGGAGAAGGTGACCAAGGAGCTCCCCCCGAACCGGCACATCCTGCATCTTGTCGAGTTCATCCAGGCAAAGAAGCGGGGCATCTGCCGCTGAGCCTTCCTCCATGGCAGCCATCGGGTTGATAGCAGGCACCGGGGAGTTGCCCGTGCTGGTGGCCGACGAGATAAAGGCCGCGGGCCACGGCCTCGTGCTCGTGGCCCTGGAGTCCCTGACCGGAGGCGCCCTGGCCGGGAAGGCGGAGACCGTCCAGTGGTTCAACGTGGGCAAGGTGGGCGCCATCGTCAAGTACCTCAAGGGAGAGGGCGTCACCGGGGTGGTGATGGCGGGAAAGATACCCAAGACCCTCCTTTACCGGGGCGGCGTGAAGCCCGACCTCAAGGGGGTGGGCATTCTGCTCAGGCTCAAGGACCGGAGGGACGACACCATCATAAACGCCGTGGCCCGGGAGTTCGAGAAGGAGGGCATTACCTTCCTCGGCCTTCAGGATTTTCTGGGAGGGCTTCTCACCCCCGGCGGCAAGCTCACGCGCGTCGGGCCGAGCCGCGAGCAGAAGAAGGACATCGCCTTCGGCTTCAGGATGGCCAAAGGCATAGGGGAGCTGGACATCGGACAGACGGTGGTGGTGAAGGACCGGGCGGTGATGGCCGTGGAGGCCATCGAGGGCACGGACGAGGCCATCATCCGCGGGGGCGGGCTTGCGGGAGGCGGGGCGGTGGTGGTGAAGGTGAGCCGCCCCCGGCAGGACCTCCGCTTCGACATTCCCGTGGTGGGGATGGAGACCCTGGAGGCCATGGCCTCCGTGGAGGCGGCGGTCCTGGCCCTGGAGGCCGGGCGGAGCATCATCATGCAAAAGGAGCGCTTCCTGGAGCGGGCCGCCGGGGCGGGCATAATCGTCGCGGGCGTGAAGGAAGACTGAGTGCCCGGCGCCTCCGCCGCCCGCCTCATCTACACCCTGGGGACCGACCGGCGCTCGGAGGAATATTTCGTGGAAATTCTCCTGGCCTACGACCTGGGGCTCGTCCTCGATGTGCGGAGCCGCCCCTGGAGCAGGAACTTCCCCCACTTCTCCCGCGAGAGCCTCGAGGAAAGCCTAGGGCGGATGCAGGTGGGCTACCGATGGCTCGGGGCCGGGCTGGGGGGCCTGAGAAAGGGCGGGTTTGCGGCCTACGCCGGGACAGAGGAGTTCGCCGGGGCGGTGGACGCCCTGGAGGCCCTGGCCCGGGAGGCCCGGGCGGTGATTCTCTGCTCGGAGCGCTTTCCCTGGAAGTGCCACCGCAAGTGGATTGCCCGGGAGCTCACCCGCCGGGGCTGGCGCGTGGAGCACATCATCGAGAAGGACAAGGTCTGGGTGCCGGGGGGCGGGGCGTCGCCATGACGGGGGTGAATTTGCGGAAAATCCTTCTTCTGGCGGGCGCGTCGCTCTTTCTTGTTTTCGTCCCCGGGGCCCAAGGCGCCCCGGGCGGGCCCCTTCGGGTTGTCAACAGCCACCCCCTCTTTCTGGCCACCGGTGCGCCCCGGCTCCGTGAGGCCCGCTGCCGGAGCTTCCTTGGGGCAACCCTTACGTATTCGAGCACCTTCGAGCTCGAAAGCTCGCCCGAGTGGACCGCCTCCATCGACCTGGAGGCCGCAGTCCTCACCCTCGAGGCCGCCCGGCTCCTGGGCGACCGCACCGAGGTGGGCGCCGAGCTTCCGGTCATCGGGTATCAGAGCGGCGTCCTCGACGGCCCCCTGAACGCCTACCACGACGCCTTCGGCTTCGGCGACTACGGCAGGCACACGCGCCCGGAAAACGACTTCCTCTTCGTGGTCAAGCGCCGGGGCAAGACGGTGGTGGAGGGCAGGGCCGGGCGGATAGCCCCCGGGGACGTGCGCCTCTGGCTCAAGGAGGCCGTTTACCGGGGCAACCCCTATGTGAGCCTTTACGGCTTTCTGGACCTGCCCACGGGGGACCCGGACCGGGGGTTTGGAAGCGGGGAGCTTCATGGGGGCGCGGCGGTGCTCCTTGACGCTTCACTCCGGCGGGGCCTCACCGCCTATCTGAACGGCGGGGCGGTCTTCATGGGCTCCTACCGGGGGCAGGAGGTGGACGTGCCCCTGCATGATTTTCTTTACGGAGGCGCGGGGATTGAGTGGGAGGCCGCCGGGCGGCTCTCCCTCCTTACCCAGCTCATGGCGCAGGGCTCGCCCTTCGATACCGGCATCCGGGAGCTGGACACCGTTTCTTTGCTCTGGAGCCTCGGCCTCCGTTACGGCATGGGAGAGGGGTCGGCCCTGGAGGCGAGCTTCTCGGAGGACCCCAACACCGCCGGCGCGCCGGACTTCATGGTCTCCCTGGGGTATCGGTATACATTCAGGCAGTAAAGCTTCGTAAATCCAGGGCCTCGTGCGCTTCCTCTCCTCTCTCTGTCCTGAGCAGCCCGGCAGCCTCATGGTCCGGCATTGGAAGGCTTCCGATGTGCTCCCCGACTAGGGAAAGGTCATCTTTCTTCGCGCCTAGAGCGCTGGAAGCGGACTATCCACGTGCATTTCTGGTATCAAAATGGCGGGGTTTTGCCAAGGCGAGACAACTGGAATTTGTGCGGCTGAGGGGCTTGCGGTATAATACGCGATGCTTGGACGCATCATGTATTACGTGCTGGAAGAGACCTCAAAGAAGGCTGCACTCATTGGATTGCCCGCCGCTATTGTTTATATCCTCGTAGGCCACGTAACAGACGGTCTCCTCGTTTTCGCCATGGCATGGCCAGGCAACTTCTTGACTCGCTGGCTCGTCCGCATAGTGAGACATGTATTTGATTCTAAGGCTGAGAATGATATTAATGTGGACATCAACCTGTGGAGGCAGCTTACAGATACAGGTGAAGGAGGAGCGATTTTAGGAGCCTTGGAGCGGATAGTGTTCTTCATAGCCTTGACGTTGAAGGAAGGCTATCCACTCTTCATCGGAGCTTGGCTTGCCTTCAAGGTCGCGACTAAATGGGAAATATGGGGGAATGTCATTCAAGTGCCGGGAGACGGGCAGAATTTGCGGCTGAGGAGTCTATTGGGAGCCCGGGTAATGATGGGGTTCTTGGTCGGTACTCTGACCAACATCCTGGTGGCGGGGCTTGGGGTAGTCATCGTATCGTAAAGTTTTTTGTGTCCAGTGACGTCTTCTGCTGGCAGCGGCATTGGCGAAGGGAAGCGGGCTGGTAACGAGATTCAGGCGGTAAGCACCACGTCGAGCACCAGGGGCTGCGGGGCGGGCTCCCGGTCCCCTATCTCCAGGCCCGAGAGAAAGACGTCCCGGGCCTCGGCGAGGCGCGCGGCGTCGTTATAGTGGAACATGGCCACCGGCTCCCCGCTTCGGATTTCGTTGCCCACCTTCTTGCTCAGGATGATGCCCGCGGCCGGGTCCACGGGCTCCCCGGCCCGCTCGCGCCCCGCCCCCAGGAGCATCGAGGCCCGCCCGACCTTGTAGGCGTCGAGTTTCCTCACCACGCCGTTCGCGGGGGCGGCCACGGGGGTGATGTTCTCGGCCAGGGGCAGGCGCGAGGGCTCAAAGACCGCCTCGGGGTCGCCTCCCTGGGCGTCGACCATCTGCACGAACTTCCTGAGGGCGTCCCCCTTCTCCAGGTAATCCATGGCCTCTTCCCTGTATTTCTTCAGGGTCCATTGGTTCAGGGGCCGCACTTCGGTCTCCTCGCTGATGGAATCGGCCAGGTTGAGCATCCAGGCCGTCTGCACAAGGGTCAGCTCCATGAGGTCCCGCGCCCCCTTGCCCTTGAGGGCCGAGATGCATTCCTTCACCTCCAGGCTGTTGCCCACGGCCTTCCCCAGGGGCTGCTCCATGTTGGTTATGAGAGCGGCGGTGGCTACACCCATGGACCCTCCGATGCGCACCATGGCACGGGCCAGCTCCCGGGCGTCCTCCAGGGTCTTCATGAAGGCTCCCGAGCCGCACTTCACGTCCAGCAGCAGGCCCTGCACGCCCTCGGCCAGCTTCTTGGACATGATGCTCGCGGCGATGAGGGGGACGGACCGCACCGTGGCTGTGACGTCGCGGAGGGCGTAGAGCTTTCTGTCTGCGGGGGCCAGCTCCTCGGTCTGCCCCGTGATGCAGAGGCCCAGCTCCTTCACGTTTGCGGCGAATTCCTCGGGACCGAGGTCCGTCCTGAAGCCCGGGATGGACTCGAGCTTGTCCAGGGTGCCCCCCGTATGTCCCAGGCCCCGCCCCGAGACCATGGGGACCTTCACGGCCATGGCCGCGGCCAGGGGGGCCAGGATGAGGCTCACCTTGTCGCCGACGCCTCCGGTGGAATGCTTGTCCACGCGGGGGGCGCCCACGGAGGCGAGGTCCAGCACCCTGCCCGACCGGAGCATGGCCCGGGTGAGGGAGACCGTCTCGGCTTCGTCCATTCCCCGGAGCGTGACGGCCATCAGAAGGGCCGAGGCCTGGTAATCCGGTATGCTCCCCGAGGCCACCCCCTGGATGAAGAAAGCTATCTCCTCATCGCTGAGCGCCTGGCCGTCGCGCTTCTTCCCGATGATGTCCGCTGCCCGCACGAAGCCCCCCTGCGTTTCGACCTGAAACGCAGTAAGTATACCCGCTCCCCGCGGGGCGGGTCAACGAGACCGGGCGGGCAGGCTCAGGCCTTCTTCCCTCCTCCGGCGGCTCCCAGGTGGAAGCTCTTGACCACGGCCTCGAAGGTCTTGAGGTCCTTCTTGTAGTAGTACCTTTGCGCCGCCGTGTAGCGGATGCCGTAGAACCACTCGCCTTCGAGAAAGCCGTAGTAGACGCTCTTCAAGGGCAGGCCGTCCTCGTTCCGGTAGGTGAAGACCGCCTTGAACCCGTGGTGCCCGTCCACTCTGGCAGGGGCGTTGGAGAGGACCTTGAAGTTCTGCTTCTGCTCGTCGGAGCGGAAGTTGTCCAGAAGGACCTGGGCGGCCTCCTGGGCAAGCATGCCCCGGGCGAACTTCTTCTTCGTGTGGGTGAGGTCGTCCGCGACGTTGACGCGCTCGATGAGGATGTTCTGAAGAAGCCCCCCGTCGCGGGTGAGAAAGAGGTGGTCGTTGATGTTCCGGCGCATCCATCCGTCGGGCAGCTGCACCGAGAAGTCCAGGTACGTCGAGCTGTACGGTCCTCCCGTGCGGAGCCACGGGCCGCAGGCCACCGCCGTCAGGGCCGCCACTGCCAGAATGAGGAGAAGTTTTCTCACGTCTGCCTCCCTATTTGCATTGTCTGATGTATTCCCTTATGTACGCCTTATCCGGGGGGTTCTTGGCCAGGGACAGGTACTTTTTCAACGACTTTTTGGCCGGCCCCTTCCGGCCTTCCTTCAGGTACAAAAGCCCCAGGGCCTTGTGGGCCTCCGCATGGGAGGGATTCAGGGACAGGGCTTTCCGGTATTGCTTCTCCGCCTCCTTCTGGGCTCCGTCCCCGCCCCGCTGCCGGATGATCTCTCCCAGCAGGACGTGGGCCCGGGCGCTCCGGGGCTTGATGCTCAGGTATTTCCTTACGCCCCTTTCGGCCGAGTCGAACCTCCCCGCCCGAAGGTCCAAAACGGCGTTGTCGTACACAAGGCGCCATGTCCTGGCGATGAACGCCTTCTTGTTGGTGACGCCTCCCGTGTGCCCGGCGTACGTGGCGGCAAGCAGTTCCTCGTACGTGTCTATCCGCTCTTTCAGCCGGGGGTGCGTCCCGAAGAAATAGGGCTCCTCGATATCGTTTTCCTCGAGCTCCTTGAGGAGGAACTCAAACAGCTTGGGCGCTTCCCGGGGGTCGTAGCCGGCCTGCACCATGAGCCGGAGGCCCACCTTGTCCGCCTCCCTTTCCAGGTCCCGGGAGTACCCCGTCACCGCTGCGGCCGTCCCCAGCGTTCCCAGGAGGTCGACGCCGGGGACCGCCCCCAGGGTGACGTGCACGGTGGCCAGCACGGCTCGTTTGTTCTTCGTGTCGCGGAACTGCTTGAGCATGTGCCGGTGGGTGGCGTGGGTCATCTCGTGCCCCAGAAGGGTGGCCAGCTGGGCCTCGTTTTCCATCCGGGCCAGGAGGCCCGTGTGGATGTAGACGGCCCCGTTGGCATAGCAGAAGGCCCCCAGGTAGGGGTTTTTGAGGACGCGCACCTCAAAGGGGATGCTCTTGAGGACCCCCGGAGGCTGAAGCTTCCGCGCCACGGCGTTCAGGTAGGAGAGAAGCTGCTTGTCCTCGTAGAGGCTGCCGCTGTGGTTGAGGGCGTCTTCCTCCTCCTCGACCCTGTTCCAGAGGCGCTTCTCGTCGTCTTCAAGGGTCGCGTTATTGCCCTGCCAGAAGCAGCACGCCCAGGAGGACCGTGATGTATTTCCGTGCGAACGTTCTCATTTGCTTATCCCCGGGTAGTCGGCGAGAATGCTCCTGACGAGACTCTCCGTGCTTTCATAATCCCTCAAGTCGTTGCCGCCTTCGCTGCCCCCCACGTTGTACCAGAGGATGGTCCCGGAGCGGTCCACCACGGCCACGCTTATCGCCGAAACGCCGGCGTTGGGAACGACGGAGTCGCCCAGGACGGTGGACAGGACGAGCCCCGCGGCCCTCAGGGCCTTTCTGCCCGAGGTGGATATCTCGTCCACCCCGTAAACGATGATGAGGGCGTCGGAGTGATAGTAGTTCAGGATGCTGTCTATGGGGCCCAGGGAATACTCGAAATTCTTCACCTTGTCGGGGAACAGCCCCGCCTGCCCGTATGTGTGGGCGTGGATGCTCGTGGAGACGGCCCTGTAGAGCGCCTGCACGTCATCGAGCTCCTTGCGGAGCTTTTTGGGCAGGTTGGCCTCCTTCACGGGAAGGGGAATCTCTCCGAAGACGGCCACGACGGCCGAGGCCGTGTTATGCTGGCCCTGCTCGGACCAGTCGTCCCTCAGCTCGCGCACCCCGCCCGTCGAGAGCTCATAGATGTTGACCTCCGGCGGGACCAGGACGGGGGCCTTGATGTCCTGGGCCCGGGCCTCGAAGTCCGGATGGGCCCTGTAGGACTTGGCCGCGGGTACGCATCCCCACACCAGAAGCAGGACCAGCAGGGCCGGGATGACCCGCGTTATCCTCGATGTTCTCATCTGCACCTCCTGGGCCATGTGCCCTGTTTTCTCCGTCTTCCTCACAAAAACAAGCACTTTCGTTCCAAAACGGACTTAATGTACACTACAAAGTTGCTTCCGCCAACATTTAGAATCACCAAAAAGGAATTTTTTTCGCTTCCGCCGGCCCCCCATTTCTGCTAGCATCCTCAGTGAGGGTCTATGGACGAGAGGCGGGCCGAGATTACCCTGAAGGTCCTGAGAGTCGCCGGAGTCTCTTGCGCCGTTCTGGTCGCCGTCGCACTCGTCGTCCTCGTCGTCCACTGCCTGACGCGTGAACCGCATAGAGAGGCTCATCACCGGCAGTCCCATGCGGGCCTGGAGCCAGGAGCACATGCAGGCCCCGCTCCTGAGGAAAATGGCCCGCCGGCAGTCCTACCCCCGGTGCTTCGAGATAGGCTGCGGAAGAGGGATTGGGGCGCGCATCATCGTGGAGAGTTTCGGGGCGGAAAAGGTCGTTGCCACCGATGCCGACCCGTCCGAGGTCGAGCGGGCCCGAAGACAGCTCAAGCCCGGGCACGAGGGGAGGGTTGAGTTCAAGGTGGCCGACGCCATGCAGCTCGATGAGCCCGACGAGGCCTACGACGCCGTCTTCTCCTTCGGCGTGCTCCACCACATGGAGGACTGGAGAAAGGCGGTGCGGGAAGTGATGCGCATCCTCAAGCCCGGAGGCGAGTTGTTTTTCGAGGAGATTCTCCGGCCGCTGCTGGCCAGCTTCCTCATGCGGAAGCTCACCCGGCACCCCGAAGGGGGAAGGTTCACGGTGCAGGAGCTGCGGGAGGAGCTGGGCGCGGACGGAGCCGAAGTGACCGGCTTGAGGACCGTGGACGGATGGCTGGCCTTCGGCGTGGCCCAGAAGCGCGGCGCGCCCTAGGGCGGACGCCCGGTCCACCACCGTGCGCCGGGTGGTGGAACAAGGCGGACACGGGCGGCCCTGAGCAAACTCATTCCTTCGACGGGAGGCGGAACGGCCCATGGCGGTAAAGTTTTTCGGTCAGTTCCTTCTGGACCGCGGCGTTATCGGCAGCGAGCAGCTTCAGGAGGCCGTGCGGCACCAGGAAGCGGGAAACCTGAGGTTCGGCGAGGTCGCCCGGAGCAAGGGCATGCTGGGCGCCCGGGAGCTCGAATCGCTTCTCCGGGAGCAGAGGCGGACGGACATGATGATAGGGGAGATAGCCGTGAAGCTGGGCATCCTCAGCCCCGTGGAGGTGGGCGGCGTCCTCAGCCACCAGAAATCCGAACACCTCTCCCTGGGGGAGGCCCTGGTCCGGAAGGGTTTTCTGAGCAGGGGCCGTCTGAGGGAGGAGCTCCTCCTGTTCGAGGCGCAGTGTAGCGGCCAGGGCGACCTTGTCCTGCCCCGGGGGCTCAGCAACCCCGCCGCCGTACGGGATGCCCTGGAGGTGACCGCGGCGTCCCTCAGACGCTCGGCCGTCACCAGCGTGAAACCGGACGAGGCCGAGGTGACCCAAGAGGAGCCGGAGAAGAATTTCGGTGTCTTTTCCGTGCGCTTTAACGGCGACGTGAACCTCCTCTACGTCATTTCCGTCCCGGTGGACGTGGCCCTGCTTCTGGTGCGCGGCTCCCGCGAACTTCCGGCCCTCCTGGAGGCCGTGCGGCAGTTCTGTGCCCAGGCCAGCAGGAAGCTGGCCTCGCGGCTTTCCGAGGAGGGCGCAAAGGTGCGGGCCTCCCAGCCCAAGGAGGTCGCCTGGCGCGACGGGGGCTACTCGGTCCTGCGCGGGGCCAAGGCGGTCCGCTTCCGGCTGGCCTGCCCCTCGGGGGACAGCTTCCTGTACGTGCTCTGACGCTGTTCTGGAATTCCCGGGAATCTGTTGAAAAAATACTCCCTATATTGTACTCTTATGCCTATATCCATATATTAAGGGGAGTTAAAGGGGAGAAAACCGGGGAGGACGCTCCGTCAAATCCTGAAAGGAGAGAGGGGTATGTCGGAAGAGAAGGTTTCGTACGAGGAGTTCGTCAGAAGGGCCATCGTCAATCTGAGGAAGGAAGGATACAAGGGCATCCATACGGTCTATTCCGGGTTTAACGAGGCGTTCAAGGACTACTACGACGGCGAGGACCCCGTCAAGGTCACAAACGCCTTGGCCAAGGAAGGAAAGGTGGTCATCCGGCCCGTGCGGGGCGGGGTGATGCTGTACCTGCCGGAGGAGGTGAGCCCCACCGGGCAGACCGCCAAGGACGCCCTCAAGAAAATGGGCCTATGAGGCTCGGGGTCCTGGGGGGCACCTTCAATCCCATCCATTTCGGGCACCTGAGGGCCGCCGAGGAGGTCCGCGAGAGGCTCGACATGGAGAAGGTCCTCTTCATCCCGGCGGGCAATCCCCCCCTGAAGTCCGCCGACCTGGCCGAGGCCGAAGCGCGCTACAGGATGACCCTCATCGCCACGGCCCCCAACGGGGCCTTTGACGTCTCGGACATCGAGGTGCGCACCCCACGGACCTCCTACACCGTAGAGACGGCGCGCGAGCTCGGGCGGCTTTATCCCGGGGCCGACATCCTCTTCATCCTGGGCCTGGACGCCTTCCTGGACCTTCCTGAGTGGAAGGAGCCGGAGGAGCTTGTGGGCGCCATGGACTTCGTGGTCATCGGGAGGCCGCCCCGCCGCTTCGGAGAGCTTGCGGAAAGCCCTTTTCTGGACATCGCCGCGGGCGCCCTGGAGGCCCTGGACCGGGGAGAGGCCGTCTCGGGAAAGGGCAGGCTTACCGGGGGGCGCACCGCCCACCTCCTCAGGGTGAGCCTCCTGGACATCTCTTCGACGGATATCCGCGAGGCCGTCCGTGCGGGCCGGAGCATCAAATATTTATTGCCTCGGGATGTCGAATTCTTTATAATGTCAACTGGACTTTACGCCGGCTGATGGCGGCGTGCACGGCGCATACGGGACGGGCTCGAAAAGGACGGGGTTGCCGCTGACAAGCAGAGACAAGGCTCTCGAGATCGCCAGATTAGCCCTCGACAAGAAAGCCGCTGACGTCATCGTGCTGGACGTCGGCTCCCTGGTCATGTACGCGGACTATTTCGTCGTCTGCTCGGGGGCCAGCACGCAGCAGGTGGAGGCCATCGTGGAGAACATCGAGCGAGGCCTCGCCAGGCGGAGGAAGCGGCCCCTGGGCGTGGAAGGGCGCTCGCACGCGCACTGGGTGCTGATGGACTACGGGGACGTCATCGCGCACGTCTTCGAGAAGGAGACGCGGGAGTTCTACGAGCTGGAGAAGCTCTGGCTGGACGCCCCGAGAGTCCCTGTGGATGAAGGTCCGGATACTCTGGGTAGGGAAGACAAAAGAAGCCTTTCTGGCTGAGGGCATCGGCAAGTATCTTGCGCTGCTTCAACCTCACGCGGATGTCCGGGTCGTGGAAATCAAGGAGGAGAAGGGGGGCAAGGACCCGGTGAGGGTGCTCCGGCGGGAAGGCGAGAGGATAGTGAAGCAGGCCGAGACTTATGTGCTTCTGGATGAGCGGGGACGCGAGATGACCTCGGAGGAGTTGGCGGGGTTTCTCGGGGACCGCCCCCGGGTGGATTTCGTGGTGGGCGGCCCGCACGGCGTCTCCGAGGACGTGCGTCGGCGGGCCGCCGCGACCCTGGCGCTCTCCCGCATGACCCTGACGCACGAGATGGCCCGTCTTCTGCTCCTGGAGCAGCTTTACAGGGCCGTGACGATCAAGGCCGGCACGGGGTACCATCACTGATGGGCAAGGTGACCGTCCTCATCGTGATTCTCATGCTGGGCGTGCTCGCCCTGTTCGCCGTCTACAACAACGACCCCACCGCCATATTCGTGCCCTTCGACCAGAGCTACGAGATTCCCAAGATAGGCGTCATTCTTTTCTCAAGCGTCTTCGGCGCGGCCTGCATGCTCCTTCTGTTTGCCATCCGCGACACCCGCCGCTTCCTGTTCACCTACCAGTACCAGAAGAAGCAGAAGAACGAAGAGAAGATCCACAGCCTCTACACCCAGGCCCTCAACGCCATCCTGGCCGAGGACGAGGCCGAGGCCCGGGCCGCCCTGAGCGCCATACTGAAGAAGGAACCCGGGCACACCGACGCCCATCTCCGGCTGGGGGACATCGAGGCCAACAAGGGGCGGGACGAGGAGGCCTACGGCCATTACAAGCGGGCGCACGCCTCCTCCCCCGAGCACCTGGAGGCCCTGTTCTCCCTGGCGCGCATCATGGAGAAGATGCAGGGCTGGGACGAGGCCCTGGGCTACGTCGAGAACATCCTGGACCTGGACCCCGACAACCTGAGCGCCCTGCACATGAAGCGCTCCATCCTGGAGCGCGAAGGGCGATGGGACGAGCTCATCGAGGTGCAAAAGGCCATACTCAGGCTGCTCCGGGAGGAGCGCGACAAGGAGCGCGAGGAGGCCAACCTCAAGGGCTTCCGCTACGAACTGGCCCGGGACAGCCTGGAGAAGGGCGACCTGGAGAAGGCTCTGAAGGCCTTCAAGACCCTGGTGCGGGAGGACGAGAAGTTCACCCCCGCTCACCTCGGAGTGGCCGAGACCATGCTGGCCGGGGGGGACACCGAAGAGGCGGTGAGCTACCTGGAGAGGGCCTACGAGTCCACCTCGTCCCAGATAATCCTGGCGCGCCTGGAGGACCTTCTCATCTCCCTGGAGGAGCCCTCCCGCCTCATCCGCATTTACCGGAAGGCCCTCTCTGCCCGCCCCCGCGACGAGGCGCTGAAGTTTTTCCTGGGCAAGCTGTACTTCCGCCTGGAGATGATAGAGGACGCCTTCGACGTCCTGGCCTCCCTGGACACCGCGGAGACCTGGCCCGACCTGCACAAGCTCCTGGGGGAGCTGCACCTCAGGAGGGACGAGTGCGGCAAGGCCGTGGAGCAGTTCAGAAAAACCATCGAGCTGGGCGGGAGCATGCGTCTTCCGTACTGCTGCAGCGTCTGCGGCCACGAGGACAGGCAGTGGTCGGGCCGGTGCCCGGAGTGCGGGAGCTGGAACTCCTATCGTTTCGAGCTCCAGGGTGCCTGCCGGGTGTAGTGGGCTCCGGGATGTCCAGTCGGGAGGGACGGGGGACGGGCAGGGAGAAGGGCGCGTCCGAGGGGACGGAGCGCATCGTCCTTGACACAAGCCTCTTTGTCAACCCCGACGTGCGGGGCGTCCTGGGGGCCACGCCCACCGAAGCCCTCGAGAACTTTCTCTCCCTGGCCTCCCGTGCTCCGCATCTTCGTTTCTACATGCCGCCCTCGGTCTTCGAGGAGCTGATGAACTTTGTTCAGCGGGACCGGCTCCCCCCGGAGCTCCTGGTCCATCTACGCCAGAAGCCGCCGAGCCGCTACGAGATGACCACCCCCGCGGTCTTCCTCTACGAGCTCATCGAGGACATCAGGGGCAGGGTGAACAAGGGGCTGAGGATAGCCGAAAAGGCCGTCCGGAGCATGGGCGTGTCGGGCCCGGACGAGGCCATCCAGGACCTCAGGCGAAAGTACCGGGAGGCCCTGAGGGAGGGCATCATCGACAGCCGGGAGGACGTCGACCTCATCCTCCTGGCCAAGGAACTGGACGCCCTGCTGGTGACGGCGGACCAGGGGGCCCTGAAGTGGGCCGATAAGCTCGGCGTGCGGTGGCTCTTTCCGGAGAAGTTCAAGGACTACCTGCTGGCCTCCGTGGAGAAAGCCGGCCCGTAAGGACATCCGCCCGGCTCCCTCTCAGGCCCGGCCTTCCTCCCTCATTATCCGCGCAAGGGCCCGCGCGCGTTCGCTGGCGGGAAGCGTGGAGATGAGCTCGGGGCTCTTGTGCCTCCAGTTCGAGGGGTCGTGGGTGCCGGGCATGTTCTGCTGGTCGGCGGCGAACATGAGGTCGTCCAGGCTTACCGCCATCATCTTCGAGGGGGTGCGCGCCAGGTACCTGTGGATTTCCAGGAACAGCTCCTCCGTCATGGCCGGCAGGGAGAGGGAGTCGAGGCGGAGTTCCGGGGAGAGGTGCTTTTTCAGGGCCTCCAGCACCAGGGTCTTCTGGCGTTCCCTCTCCGTGAGGGCCCGGCCGTACGCCTCCTCGTCCGCGTAGACCCCCAGGGCCCTTTTGACCTCGATGTCATGGCCGCTCCAGAACCCCCGCAGGGTGGGCAGGTCGTGCGTGGTGACCGCGGTGAGGGCCATGTCGGGGTAAGCCCCGGGCGGGAGAAACTCGCCGCTTTCCCAGTCGCGCTCGAAGTAAAACAGACGGTACCCCAGCATCCCGAAACGGCGCAGCGTCTCGCGCACCCCGGCGGGCACGGTGCCTAGGTCCTCGGCGACGACGACGGTGCGGCTGCGCACGCTCTCCAGGCAGACGATGCGCAGGAGGTCCTCGTGGGGATAGCGCACGTAGGCGCCCTCCGGGGGGGAGGCGCCCTCCGGTATCCAGAAAAGCCTGAAAAGCGACAGGGCGTGGTCTATCCGGATGGCATCCACCCGGGCCAGGTTCTTCCGCACCGTCTGGATGAAGACCTCGTAGCCGCTTTCCCGGAGGGCCTCTGGGCAGAGGGGCGGGAAGACCCAGTTCTGCCCCCGGGGGTTGAAATCGTCCGGAGGGGCCCCGGTGTGGATGCCGAAGGCGAAGACGTCGGAGAAGCTCCAGGCGTCGCTTCCGTGCTCCGAGGAGCCCACGGCGAGGTCCCCATAGAGGATGCCGCCTCCTTCGGCGATGCGGGCGCGCACCCGGGCGAGCCTCTCGGCCAGGAGCCACTGGACGAACTTGTGAAGGAGTATCTCTTCCGGATGGGTTGCCGCAAACCGCTGCACCTCGGCAGTGCGCGGGGAGCGGAACCCCTCCGGCCACGCGCGCCACGAAAGGCGCCCCTCGCCTTGGCTTCCGAACTCCGCGTCCAGCGCCCTGAACAGGGCGAACAGGTGCAGCGGCTCCCCCTCCCTCTCGATATAGGCCGAGAACTCCGCCCCCTCGGGCGTGCCCTTCTTGATGTGGTTTTCCAAGAAGGCGCCGAAGGCGGTCCTCAGCGCCCGCTCCTTGAGCTCCCAGACCCCGTCGTAGTCGATGAGCTCCTTCGCCCTGAGCTCCTCGATTTTCCTCCGGGTCTCCGGCGCTTCCAGGAAGGCCCTCCCCTCGGCAGACCCGCTGAGGACCTCTTCGAGGTCAAGGTAGAGCTGGTTCATGTAAAGCCTGCTCGAGGGACCGTAGGGACCCACGAAGCTGACCCGATCCGGGGTGGCATGCAGGGGGTTTATGCCCACGAAGGCACCCCCCTCGGCCCCGACCCACTCGGCCAGGGCCGCCAGGTCGCCGAAATCGCCGAATCCCCAGTTGCGCTCGGAACGGAGGGAATACAGGCTTGCCCAGAGCCCCCAGGTGCGCTCCGGCGGCGGGTGGCTTGTGTTGGGGGCCACGATGAGGCGCATGCTGCCGCTCATCTCCTCCTGCCCGCGCCTGACCCGGGCCGCGAGCCTGTGGTATCCCATCGGGCGGACGGCCTCGTCGGGGATATCCACGCGCACGTGGCGTTTTCCGTCGATGCGGGCTGCCTCCGCGGGGACCACCCCCCGGATGACCCTCCGGCTCGTTGCGCCCTCCTCGCCCTGGAAGCTGAGGGTCACGGTCACGCCTTCCTCCTGGCCGTCCTCCAGGGGGAAATGGAGCCGGAAGGTATGGGGCTGGGCGTCCGCGGAGATGACCTCCACGGGCTCGAGCAGCCTGTTCCAGGGGCGGCGCTTCAATTCCGCGAGCTTTTCGGCCGCGTCCTTCACGCCCATGGCCTTCAGGATGGATTCCTTGCTCTTTCGTGAGATGACGCGGAGGTTTCCCCAGATGTCGTGGTAGCGGGGCTCGATGTGGAGGAGCCGGGCAAGTTCGTCGATGACGTGCTCCTCCGGGGAGACGGTCATTTTTTCCGTCTCCTTTTCGTCCGCCCTCCCTTGGGAAGGATGGCGATGCCGGAGGGGTCGATGTGGCACCGGAACCTGTCCTCTTCCGGGCTGAACCCGATTTCCTCCCCCCTCTCCACGATGTTGTTCTTGTCCACGATGGCCCGCCGGAGCTTGCAGTCCCGCCTGAGGACCGCGTTGTCCATGATGATGCAGTCCGAGATGTGGGCGCCCTTTTCGATGACGACGCCGCTTCTGATTATGGAGTTGCTTATGGTGGCGCCGTCGATGACCGCGCCCTCGGTGATGATGCTGTTTCTGAGGTCTCCCTTGAGCACCTTGGCCGAGGCCGCCTTGGCCGCGCCGGTGTTGATGGGCCAGAGAAGGTTGTTTATCTCGAATTTCGGCTCGTGGCCGAGCATGTCCATGTGGGCGTCGAAGAAGGCCGGGATGGTGCCCACGTCCCTCCAGTAGCCGGCCTCCTCGTAGCCGTGCAGGCCGGGGATGACGTTGGTGGCGAAGTCATAGGCGAAGACCCGCTTCTTCTTTTCCACCAGGGCGGGGAGGATGTGCGCGCCGAAGTCGTGCTGGTGCTGCCGCTGGGCGCTGGCCAGGGCCGTCAAGAGGACGCCCTTGCCGAAGATGTAGTTGCCCATGGAGACGTAGGAGCGCGTGGGGTCCCCCGGCATGGGGGGCGGGCTCTTCGGTTTTTCCAGAAAGCCCGTTATCCTGTTTTCTTCGTCCGTGTGGATGACGCCGAAGGCCGAGGCCTCCGATACGGGCACGGGCCGGGCCGCCACGGTCACATCGGCCCCCTTGACCAGGTGAAAGTCTATCATCCGGCGGATGTCCATGCGGTAGATGTGGTCGGCCCCGAAGATGATGGCCAGCTCGGGGTTGTGGTCGCTGATGAGGTTGACGTTCTGGAAAACCGCGTCCGCCGTGCCCTGAAACCACTCCGGCCCCGTGCGCATCTGGGGCGGCACCAGCGCGATGAAGTGGTCCCGCACGATGGGAGAGAGCACCCAGTTCTTCCTGATGTGCTCGATGAGCGACTGGCTCTTGTACTGCACCAGGAGGTAGATGGAGAAGATGTGGGAGTTGACCATGTTGCTCAGGACGAAATCGACGATCCTGTACCTTCCGCCGAAGGGCACGGAGGGCTTGGAACGCATGGCGGTCAGGGGGAAGAGCCGTTCCCCTTTGCCGCCTGCCAGAACAAGGGCCAGGATTCTGGGATGGGCCATCTTTCTCCTTTCCGGTATGGCGCAGCGACGCCGCTCGGGCGGTTGACGGTTTCAATTGTAAGGGCTTAGGGGGTATTTGTAAAGAGGGGGATAAAGAAATCCCATCCCCGCGGTTCTCAAGGGTGGTGGAAGCAAGCTTTCCCGGCGCCGGGGGCTCTCAGTCGGTGTACCACTGCGCCCGGCTCTTCGGCACGTGCCAGTGGATGAAGTCGTACCAGATGCCGATGGGGGACTGCTCCACGCCCTTGAAGCGCTTGTGCAGGACCGGCAGGGCGTCCGGCACGAAGAGGAATGTGTAGGGCTGCTCCTCGGCCAGGATGGCGTGTATGCGGCGGTAGATTTTCTGCCTCTTCTGCCGGTCGAAGGTCCTCCGGCCTTCCAGAAGAAGCCTGTCCACCTCCTTGTTCTTGTAGGAGATGAAATTGAACTCGTTTTCCTTCGTCTTCGATGAATGCCAGATGTCGTAGATGTCGGGGTCCCGCGAGAGGGACCAGCCCAGGATGACCGCCTCGAACTTCTTCTTGTCTATGAACTCATGGAGCATGGCCTGCCACTCCAGGACCTTGATGGTCATGTCGATGCCGACGGCCTTCAGGTCCTGCTTGATTATCTGCGCCGCCTTGAGGCGGACGTCGTTGCCCTGGTTGGTGATGACGGTGAAGCGGAAGGGCTCGCCGTCCTTCCACTGAAGGCCGTCTTTCCGCATCTGCCATCCGGCCTCCCTCAGAAGTTCCAGGGCCCTCCCGGGGTCGTACGCGGGGTCCTTCACGTCGGGGTTATAGGCCCAGGACTCGGGGGGGAAGGGGCCGGTGCAGGGGGTGCCGTAGCCCAGGAGCACGCCCTTGATGATGTCTTTCTTGTTTATGGCGTGGGTGATGGCCCTGCGCACCCGCACGTCCTGAAACCGGGGGTCCAGGAGGTTGTAGCCCATGTAGGTAAAGCCGAAGGACGGATAGCGGAACTTCTGAAAGTAGGTCCGGAAGAGCTCCGAGTCCGTCTGAAGCTTGTACTGCGTGGGGGTGAGGCCCATGTAATCGATGCCCCCGAACTTCAGCTCCAGAAACATGGTGGCCGGGTCCGGGATGACCCGGGAGATGTACCTCCTGACGCCCGGCTTGCCCTCGAAGTACCCGTCGTAGGCGTCCAGGACGATTTTCTGGCCCGGCACCCACTCCGTGAGTCGGTACGGTCCGGTGCCCACCGGATGCCGGGCGTACGCGTCGTCGCTGATGTCCTTGCCCTGGAGGATGTGCTTGGGCATGATGCCCATGCTCCAGGACTCGATGGCGGGGGCGAAGGGCTCGGAGTAGGTGACCCGCACCGTGTAGGGGTCCACGGCCTGCACCTTCTTTACCGGGCCGTAGATGCTGCCGTAGGGAGTGGGGACCTTCGGGTCCGTTACTGTCTTATAGGTGAAGACGACGTCCTCGGAGGTGAACTCCTCCCCGTCCTGCCACCTGACGCCCTTCCGGAGGTGAAAGATTATCTCCAGCCCGCCCCTGCGCACCTCCCAGGAACGGGCCAGGTCTCCCACCAGGGTGAGGTCCTTGTCGTACTTGACGAGCCCGTTGAAGATGAGCTGGCTGATGTCCGCCGAAGCGCTGTCGGTGGCCAGGGGCGGCAGGAGCCTCTTGGCGTCGGCCAGCGTGCCCACCGTGATGGCCTGGGGGTTTTCGACCGTGGGCTCCCTGGTGCAGCCCGCAAGGAGGACGCCCAGGACGAGCAGGGCCGCAAGCACGCCCGCGGCACGCCCGAGGAAAGCCCTCCGCACCCCGGCTACTGCTGGGCGGGGCCCGACGGCTGGCCCCCGGAGGGCGGTCCGGCCGGTAGCGGCGCCTGGGGGTTTGCCGGGGCTGCCGGGGCCTGTGTCGCCGGAAGCTCCTTGACCACCGAGGGCTGCCGAATCGAGGCGATGGCCAGCAGGAGGGACGTGACCATGAAGATGACGGCAACGACCGTGGTCATCTTGGTAAGAAACGTGGCGGCTCCCCGGGCGCCGAAGAGGGTCTGGCTTGAGCCGCCCCCGAAGGCGGCGCCCATCTCGGCCCCCTTGCCGCCCTGCACCAGAACGATAAAGACCAGAAGCAGGGAGACCACCACATGCAGGACGACCAGAAAAGTAACCATCTTTCCCCTTTATCCCTTGAATTTCACGATATTGGCAAAACTGTCCGGCTTCAGGCTGGCCCCACCCACCAGGGCCCCGTCGATGTCCGGGGCCTCCATGAGGCTGGCGGTGTTGTCGGGCTTCACGCTGCCGCCGTACAGTATCCGCACGTTCTCGGCCAGGGCGCCATCATAGAGGCTTGCCACGTGGCCGCGGATGAAGCTGTGGGCGTCCTGGGCCTGCTCCGGCGTGGCCGTCACCCCGGTGCCTATGGCCCAGACGGGCTCGTAGGCGATGACCACCCTGGAGAGGTCCACGTCCCGGAGCCCTTCGGTGAGCTGTGTCTTCAGGAGGTCGTTCGTCTTCCCGGCCTGTCGCACCTCCAGGGGCTCGCCGATGCAGAAGATGCCCTTCAGTCCGGCCGCCACCGCGGCCCTGAGCTTCTTGTTGACGACGTCGTCGGTCTCGCCGAAGTACTGCCTCCGCTCCGAATGTCCCACGATGCAGTACTCGCATCCCAGGTCGCGGAGCATGCTCGGGGAGACCTCGCCGGTGTAGGCCCCCTTCTCCTCGTAAAAGACGTTCTGGGCCGACAGGGCGATGTTGGTTCCCTTTATCAGCTCGGCCACCGGATAAAGGGCCGTAAAGGAGGGCGCCAGAACGACGTCCACCTCTCCTGCCCCCGTGACCAGCGGGGCGAACTCCTCCACGAAGGCCCGCGCCTCGGGCACGGTCTTGTGCATCTTCCAGTTTGCTGCCATGAAGGGCTTTCGCATAAGAACCTATATTTTATACCATAACGCCTCCCCGGGCAACAAGGCGTGAGCCCCTTGCCGCGGGCAAACGAGAAATCCCCCCTCCGGTGGATGCCCTCCTGCCGCCTGACGGGCGGTCCTCCGGGCCGCGGCTTGACAGGCAAGGGGCGGGCGGATTATTATTGCAAACGCGAATCAGTCTCAATAATTCTCAGGGAGGTATTTCATGCACGCAACGCGCGGGGCGGCGCTCCTTGCGGCGCTCGTTTTCATGCTGTTCGTGCTGGCCGGGCCCCCGGCCGAGGCGGCCCACGAGGCGGCCCGGCTGCCCGAGGCGGAAGAGGGGCCGGAGGGGCCGCCCTGGATGAAGAGGGTGCGGCTTACGGGTATCTTCGAGGGCGACTTCGTCTGGCGGGAGCACGGGGACGTCGCCGAGAAGGGCTCGGAGACCTCGTCGGACCTCCTGGTCAGCACGGTGGAGTTGGGCGTGGAGGCCGACTTCGTGGACTGGATACAGGGCTTCGCCCTCCTTCTGGCCGAGGACCTGGGCACCGAGGAGGCCGCAGGCGTCACCTTCGACGAGGTAATCCTTACCCTGGACTTCCCGCGGACCCCCTTCTACGCGACCATGGGCAAGCGGGCGCTGCCCTTCGGCGTTTTCGAAAACCCCCTGGTCTCCGACCCCATGACCCAGGACGCCTACGAGGTCAACCAGGTGGGCCTGACCGCCGGGTACACCGGGCCCTGGCACCTGGACCTCTCCCTTACGGCCTACAAGGGCGAGGAGCTCATGGACCACCTCTTCGACTCCGGCCTCCTGGACACCGGGCGCATCCGGCGCGCCGGGGACGGAAGCGACGCCGTGGAGTCCTTCATCGCCTCGGCCATGCTCTCGCCCCTGAAGGAGCACGTCATCCTCTTCGGCGGCTTCCTCAGCGAGCCCGGCAGCGACAGGCGGAACCAGACCGTCGACGTGGGGGCAAGCCACCCTGTCCTACCGCTTTATCCTCCGTGAAATCAGGAGCATCGGCAGCTCGCTTTACAGGGAGAGGAGGGAGTTCATCCTCACCCAGCCCGTGGTGCTCGCCGTGCGGTACGAGCACTTCGATGACGACGGCCTAGTCGAGGCCGCCCGGGCCTGGGCCGTGCGGGACAGGATGAGCGCGGGAGGGCACTATTCGTTCTACGAGGACGGCTCCATCTCGGCCTACGTGGAGGCAGAGTACCGGATGACCGGCATCAAGGTGCACCCGAGCCTGCGCGATGCTGTGGAGGACGAAAACAGGGAGCTCTTCCTCAGGCTGGGGCTCACCTTCTGAGGGCCGCCTCAGGCGCCGAGGACACCCTCGGGGAAGCGGGCGTTATGGGCGCGGCAGCCGCTTAGGTGCGTCTCCAGCTCCTCGGGGGTGAGGTATGCACGGGTGACGAAGTACGCACCCAGGGGGCGCTGCGCCCGCATCTGGCAGAAGAGCAGGCTTCTTACCTGCTGGTGGGTGAGGTATCCCATGCGCAGGACGGCCCGCCCCAGGGGCTCTCCCCTCTGGCGGCCTTCCATGGCGCGATGGAGGGCCCGCTCGCTCAGCCATCCCCTTCTCCTGGCCAGTTCCCCCAGGGGAGGGCGAAGCCCCCGCTGCCAGGTAAGGGCCCGGGCCACCGCCCCCTCGGGGACGGCCCCCACGCGGGCCAGGTACTCGCCGAGGTAAAGCCTCCGCCCCGGAAGGACGGGCGCTTTCCGGCCCGCCTCCGCGGCCCCGATGCCCCTTTTCCCAAGGAACGAGAGTATCTCCTCGTAGGCCTCTCGCGCCTCTATGAACCGGGCCGAGCACTGCTCGTCCCCGCCCCGCCCGCGCCTCAGGCGCATGTCGGGGTGCAGGGACAGGGCCTTCTTCCGGTAGGCGCTTTTCAGGGCCGGGAGGGGGAGGGTGAGGAGAAAACGGTGGTCTTCTCCGGCCCCGGGGCCGAAGAGGGTTGCCGCTGCCTTCCGAAGCCTGTCCTCCGCCGTGCTCTCCATGAGGGTCGGCCTATTATAGTGGATTTAATGGAAAAATGGCAGGTCCGGGCGGCGCGCTCATTTGCTCCGGCAGAGGGAGATGGATTATGATGGACGGGAGAGGGAGCGTATAGGGTTCTGGTGTCCCTCCCGGACTTCAAATCCGGTGTTGCCGGCTAAGAACCGGCAGGGTGGGTTCGATTCCCACACGCTCCCGCCAGATTATCCTTGATCTGGACTCTGAAGCATCCGCGAGGCTTCTCAGGGTCTTATCGTCAAGGGTGGTGACCTTCCTGGGGGTATATCTGGTCCGGATTGTCTTGTCCATCCTAAGTGTTTCCTGATACCACGCATGGAAACCCCCCAGGAGTTGACTCCAGAATTTTCCACTTTTTCAGGGAGTTTTGTCAAGTTATCAGCGTCGGGCTTTGAATCCTCAGAGTCCTTGAATAAGAAATCGCGTAGAGTGGCCAGAAAACCGTCACGTTTCTGCATACTTAGAAGACTTTAGAATAGAGAGAAGCAG
>JARRLN010000019.1 GCA_037386965.1 Nitrospirota bacterium | reverse complement strand
GTCGTCGGCAAGCACCATCTCGGCGGCCTCCTTGGCCACTTCCGTGCCCTTGATGCCCATGGCCACGCCCACGTCGGCCCGCTTCAGGGCGGGGGCGTCGTTCACCCCGTCGCCGGTCATGGCCACCACCTGCTTGCGGGCCTGGAGGGCCTCCACCAGGCGGAGCTTGTGCTCGGGGCTCACCCGGGCGAAGATGTCCACCTTCTCGGCGGCCGCCCGGAGGTCCTCGTCCGACAGGCCGTCCAGCTCCCGGCCGGTGCGGACCGTCCGTCCATCGCCGATGCCCATCCGGGCACCGACGGCCCGGGCCGTGAGGGCGTGGTCCCCGGTTATCATCTTCACCCGGATGCCCGCCTGCTTGCACTGCTTCACGGCCTCGATGGCCTCGGTGCGCGGGGGGTCGATGATGCCGCAGAGGCCCAGGAGGCTGAGGCCTCCTTCAACGTCGGAGAAAACGAGGCTCCCCTTGGCGTCCTCGGCCTCCCGGAAAGCCACGGCGATGATGCGCTGGCCCCGGGAGGCCATCTCCTCGATGCGGCGCTCCCAGCGCGCGATGTCCAACGGCCTGTCCTCTCCCCGGGCGCGCTCCCGGTTGCACATCTCAAGCACCTTCTCAGGGGCGCCCTTGACGTAAATGAAGGCGTGGCCCGCGTGGTTATGGTGCAGGGTGGCCATGAAGCGGTGTTCGGATTCGAAGGGTATGACGTCCACGCGGTAATAAAGCTCCTTCTGCATCCGGGGCTCCAGCCCCGCCTTCATGGCCAGGGTAACGAGCGCCCCTTCGGTGGGCTCGCCCGAAAGGCGCCAGCGGCCCCCGGATTCCTCCAGCACGGCATCGTTACAGAGGAGGGCTCCCCGTGCAAGCTCCTGAAGCTGGGGGTGCTCAAGGGGGTTGACCTCCGAACCCTCCCGTGTAAATCCCCCGTGGGGGTCGTAGCCCACGCCCGAGACCTCGAGGGCCTCCTCTGCCAGGCTCGCCGTCTGCACCGTCATTTCGTTCCGGGTGAGGGTGCCGGTCTTGTCCGAGCAGACGATGGTCACCGAGCCCAGCGTCTCCACGGCGGGAAGGCGGCGGATGATGGCGTTTCGCCGGGCCATGCGCTGCACCCCGATGGCCAGGGTGATGGTGATGATGGCCGGAAGGCCCTCGGGAATGGCCGCCACGGCGAGCCCCACGGCGGCCATGAACATCTCGCTCACCGAGTACTCCCGCACCACGATGCCGAAGACGAAGGCCGCCGAGGCCACCGCGCCGATGGCAACGGTGAGGGTCTGGCCGAACTCGGCCATCTGCCTGAGGAGCCTCGTGGTAAGCGGCTGCACCCGGGAAAGGAGCATGTTGATGAGGCCGATTTCCGTGTCGTCCCCGGTGGCCACGGCCACTCCCGTGGCCTGCCCGTATGTTACCAGGGTGCCGGAAAAGGCCATGGATTTTCTGTCCCCCACGGTGGCCTCCGGGTCCACCGGCTCCCTGGACTTCTCCACGGGCACCGATTCCCCGGTGAGGGCCGCCTCGTCCACCCTGAGGTCCTTCACCCACATGAGGCGCAGGTCCGCCGGCACCCGGTCCCCCGACTGGATGAAGACCACGTCTCCGGGCACCACGTCCTCGGCCGGGACCGTGGTGCGCCGTGCGTCCCGCATGACTGAGGCCTCGTAGGAGAGCATTCCCCGGATGGCCTCCAGGGCCCGCTCGGCCTTGCCCTCCTGGATGAAGCCGATGAAGGCGTTGACCAGGACGACCGCCGCAATGACGCCCGCGTCCACCATGTGCCCGAGGACGGCCGTGAGCGCGGCCGCCCCCAGGAGGACGTAGATGAGGACGTTTCGAAACTGGCTCCCGAACCGGACGAGGGGACCGCGCTTCCGGGGCGGGCTCAGCCGGTTGGGGCCATGCCGGGAAAGCCGCTCACGGGCCTCCCCGGCGGTCAGCCCGGTGGACGCGCTCCTCAGGCGCGCAAGGACGGCCTCGGCGTCCATGGCATGCCACGGGGTCGGCCCCGTCGGCATTATCGTCTTCTGTGCCCTCATCCCCCGGGTTTCCTCGTCCTTCTCGTATCATTTCGAAAGGGGGCTGTCAAGACGACCCGGCTTTCGGGCGAGGGAGCGGAGAGCAGGAAAAGAAGGGCCCTTGGTCTTGAAACCGCCACATGAATTCCGGCCTCGTCCGAGAAGAGCCTCAAGAGAGTTGCCACGGAGTTCCGCATGCCCGGGATGATATAATAAAAGAGCTATGTCCTTGAGAAAAAAGATAATATTCAGTTTCTTCATAAGCGCCTGCATAATAGCCATCCTCGTCGTCTTCGAATCCGTCAATTTCGTCGAGGTGAGAAACGAGATACGCTCGCTCGAAGTGACCGACACCATCAGGAGCAAATCCCTCCAGTTGAGGAGGCACGAGAAGAACTTTTTCCTTTACCCCGACAAGGCGGCCGAGGAGTCCGCGGCCATACATGATTATCTGTTTCAGCTGGAGGCCGTTACGGAAAATCTTGCACCGTCCCCCTCCGCCCGTTTGCAAAGGCTCGTTGAGGAATACAAAAGCCGGTTCGGGACCATAGAGGGCCTGCTCACCGATGTATCCGGAGAATTCGGCAAACTGGAGGCTCTCGTCCCGCACAGGGAGTTCGCCGAGATTGTAAAGGCGAGCTTCCGGGACAGGCCGCTTTACGCGGCCCAATTCCTTGAGGATGTATACGCCCTGCCCCCGGACCACCCGCTCACGCGGAAACTCAGGAAACTCGCGTCCGACATAGACATGCTCCGGGAGACGGGCGAGAAGATAATCGCGGTGTCCAAGGAGCTGGACAAGTCCGCCAGGGAGAGGGCCGAAAAGGGCATCCGCCTCTCCCAGGGGGCGATACTGGTGGTCTTTCCCCTGTTTCTGCTTTTCGGCGTCGGCGCTCTCTTTTACATAAGCAGCGGTGTTGTCCGGAGGCTGAAGACGCTGACGGACTCCGTGGAGAAAATCGGTGAGAAGTATGCTTCCTCCATGCCCGCCTCCCGGGCCGAAACGGGCGGGAAAGACGAGGTGGAGAGGCTCGTCGAGAAATTCAGGCTCATGGCCGTTCAGCTCGGCCGGTGGGAGGAGGAGCTTCACGAGAAAAACAAGGAGCTCTTGCAGTCCAAGAAACTCGCCGCCATCGGCACCCTGGCCGCCGGCGTGGCCCATGAGCTGAACAACCCCCTGAACAACATCGGCATCTCGGCGCAGGTCCTGAGGAGGCAGCTTGGCGGGGAGGCCTCCGCGGAGGTGAAGGAAATCCTCGATGACATCGCGGGGCAGACGATACGGGTGAGGGGGATAGTGGGCGACCTCCTGGAGTTCGCCAGGGAGCGGGAGCCTCGGATGAAGGACATCGAGCTCATCGGCCTTATCAGGGAGGCCTACAGGCTGGTGGGCACCTCCGCCGACACCACCGGAGTGCGTTTCGTCCTCGACGCCGGGGCCGACAGGGTCCCGCTCCGCGCCGACCCGGACCAGTTGGAGCGGGTGTTCGTCAACCTGTTTACCAACGCCGTTTCCGCCATGGAGGGGCATGGGGAACTGGTCGTCAAGATAGCCTCCGAAGAGGACCGTCTGATACTATGGGTCTCGGACACGGGCAGGGGGATGTCCGAGGAGGACAGGGAGAAGGTCTTCGACCCCTTTTTCACCAGGAAGGAAAAAGGCACGGGCCTCGGCCTTGCCATAACCCTCAACATCGTCAAGAAGCACGGAGGCAACATATCGGTCGTGAGCGAGGAAGGGGTGGGGACCGCATTCGAGATCAGACTGCCCAGGAGAACGGCGTAATGCAGCTCAAGGTACTCGTAGCCGAAGACGAAGACATAACCAGAAAGCACATAATGAACACCTTGCGGGCCGAGGGCTATGAGGCTCAGGGCGCAAGCAACGGACTGGACGCCTTCAAAATGGTGCAGTCCGACGGCTTTGACATCCTCATCGCCGACGTCAAGATGCCCAGGATGGACGGGATGGAGCTGCTCTCCAGAGTGAAGGAGATATCCCCGGACACCGCGGTCATCGTCGTCACGGGCTACGGGAGCATAAGCTCCGCTGTGGACGCCATGAAAAAGGGCGCCTTCGACTATCTGCCCAAACCCTTCGAGCTGGACGAGATGGTCCTGAAGGTCAACAAGGTGCGTGACCAGAGGATGCTCAAGAGGGAAAACATCGCCCTCAGGGCCTTCCTCAACATCGAAAAGGAGCTCTCCGTCATAGCGGAGAGCGAGGGCATGAAGAGGGTGCTGGAGGTTATCAGGAGCATCCAGGACTCGGACTGCTCCGTGCTGCTGTCCGGCGAGACTGGCGTGGGCAAGAGCCTCCTTGCAAAGGTCATCCACTTTTCGAGCCCCCGGCGGGAGGGGCCCTTTCTTTCGATAAACTGCGCGACCTTCACGGAGGAGCTTCTGGCCAGCGAGCTCTTCGGCCACGAAAAGGGGGCCTTCACCGGGGCGACAGCGCAGAAGAAGGGCCTTATGGAGATAGCCGACGGCGGCACCCTCTACCTGGATGAAGTCGCCGAGATGCCCCCCAACCTGCAGGCCAAGCTCCTGAAGGCCATCGAGGAAAAGGAGTTCTTCCGTGTGGGAGGCACAAAACCCATAAAGGTGGACGTGCGGTTCATCGCCGCCACCAACCAGAACATAGCGCTGGCCATAGCGCGGGGCTCTTTCAGGCGGGACCTCTATTACCGCCTCAACGTCATGGAGGTATATATCCCTCCGCTTCGCGAGAGGAGGACGGACATAACGCCCCTCAGCAGGTATTTCCTTGCAAAGCACCTGCCCAGATACCGGAAGAACGTCAAGGGATTCACGAACGAGGCCCTCCAGATACTCAGGAACTACAGTTATCCCGGCAACGTCCGCGAGCTTGAAAATATCATCGAAAGGGCCATCATCCTGGAGAAAGGTGCCTACATTACGCCCGAATCCCTGCCCCAGATGCTGAAAATGTTTCAAATTGAAACGCTCGAACCGGAAAACGTCAAGCCTCTGGACGAGGTCAGCCGCGAATACGTCCGCACCGTTGTGGAGATGCTTGGCGGTAACAAAGCCGAAGCCGCGCGGCTTCTGGGGATATCGCGGACCAGCCTCTGGCGCATGCTGAAGGAACAGTAGCGTTCAGCACGCGTTCATATCTGAAACGCTTTTCTCCATCTCCCCTCTGATTTTGCCTGAATAAACAGGGACTTTTGCCTGGCACCGTTCTTGCGTTTCTCTCGGCAGGGAGGTGCAGGAAATGTCCAGAGCGTCCAGGCAGAAAGAGATCCTTTATGTCGCCTACAGGGACGAGTCCCTGGAGGAGGGAATATCCTATGCCCTGTATCTTGCCGGACAGATGGATGCGGGGCTGAGGATCGTTCTTCTGAGCAGGAACGGATTCGGGGGGAAATTCCATAACGTGATGGACGCCGTCGCCTTTGCGGAGGCCAGCGAACACGAAACGGCCCGGCGGATGTTTGCCGGGGAGGAAGATGGCGATGACGCCGCGTCGATACAGTCATACCTCGTGGAGCGATGCAGCAGGGAGGGCATCAAGGCCAACGTCCACATCGGGCTTGAGGGGACCGTATCGGTGGTGCAGGAGTTTCTCAAGCGCAAGAGGATAGACCTCGTGCTGCTGAGCCCGGCGGTGACCGGCAGCCGGAATATATTGAACAGGCTCCTGAGGAATTCCCCGCGGCCCGTCGTCACCATGTCACGCGGTAGCGATAACGATAAAATGCTTGCGGAAGGAGGAACACACTCATAATGTATCTTTACTTGCCTGTGGCTCTTACCAGCATCAACATCTTGTTGCCCGTCGGCCTGGGTCTTGCCGTCGGCCTGATGTCCGGACTCTTCGGCGTCGGTGGGGGGTTTCTGATGACGCCGCTTCTGATAATGATGGGTATCCCCCCCACGGTGGCTGCGGCCACCGACTCCAACCAGATAGTGGCAGCATCCACCTCCGGTACGTACGCCCACTGGAGGCTTGGAAACGTGGACTTCAAGATGGGCCTCTTTCTCCTCATCGGCGGGTTCTCCGGTGGACTGCTCGGCGTGCAGGTCATCAAGATATTGCGCATGATGGGCAGCGCCGATTTCGTCATCAAGCTCACCTACGTGGTCATGCTTGGCTCCGTGGGCACCTACATGTTCTTCGAGAGCCTTTCGGCCCTGAAAAAGAAAGACACCGGGGCGCCTAAGGAGCAGGCGCGCTCCGAGTCGGCTCTCACGCGGTTCCTCAGGTCTCTGCCCTTTCAGACGAGGTTCGAGAAATCGGGCGTCACGCACTCGGCCCTCGTGCCGGTCGTCCTGGGTGTTTTCGTGGGCATACTGGCGGCCCTCATGGGCGTGGGGGGCGGCTTTCTCATGGTTCCGGTCATGGTGTACCTTCTGAGAATGCCCATGCACGTGGTCGTGGGGACGAGCCTTTTTCAGATACTGTTTACCTGCATCGAGGTGACGTTCCTTCAGTCCTACACGAACCACACCGTGGACTTCATGCTTGCGGTTCTCCTGTTGGTCGGCTCCACGATAGGCGCCCAGGTGGGCACGGTCTTTGGCAAGAAGCTCAAGGGCGACCAGTTGAAGATACTCCTGGCCGTCATCGTGCTCGTTGTCACGGTCAAGATCGTGCTGGACCTCACGCTGACTCCCGAACTGCTCCTTGCACAAGGAGGTGGCCATTAATGATGAAAGCGCTCATGATAAACGCTCTGCTCCTTCTGGCCTTTGCGGCCCTTATGGTTCAAGCACCGGAGGCCTCGGCCGCCCTTACGGTCAAGGCGAACCATGACCGCCTGGACGTCGACTACAACTATCACGGTGGCGCCGTGAGCGTAAGCGGCGAGGCGGACCCGGGGGTCGAACTCATCATCAAGATAGCCTCTCCCTCGGGGGAGGAGGAGCTCATGAGAAAAGACCGGGTGGGCGGGATCCTCTGGATGAACACCGAAAAGGTCGAGTTCGGGGGCGTCCCGGGGGTGTATTACCTGGCGAGCACCCGCACGCCCGAGGAGATACTGGAGACCTCTCACCGGATGGCAAACGGCATCGGGTACGACGCCCTTGCGGAGACGGCCGAAATCACGGGCCATTCGAATCCGGAAGCACGGGGGGCGCTGTTTGACGAGTTCATAAAGTACAAGGAGGCCAAGCGGCTCTTCTCCCGGTCCGCGGGAGACGTCGCCGTCAAGCCGGACGCAGACGGACAGGCCTATCGGACCGTGTTTCAGTGGCCTTACCAGGCGCCTCCGGGCAGGTATATCGTCACGGCCTATGCCGTCAAGGACGGGGCCGTGGTCGATAAGGCGGAAACCGAGGTGCACGTGCAGCAGGTCGGGGTTGTAAAGTTACTGGCCGATATGGCTCAAAACAGAGGCGGCCTGTACGGCCTTGTTGCGGTTGTCATCGCCCTGGCGGCGGGCTTCGGAGTCGGCATGCTCTTCAGGACGGGCGGAGGTGCCCATTGATCCCGTACAGAAACATCCTGGTCGGCTTCGACGACTCGGAATACAGCAAGGCGGCCCTCGTGGAGGCGCTCAACATCGTCAGGGCCAACGGGGGCTCGCTTGCCCTTGTCCATGCGGTCTTTTTCGATTCCGAGGAATTCAGCGTATCGCCCGGACATCTGGACAAGCGCCTCGAGCACGGCAAGGTGATGTGCGAGAAAGCGGCCGAGACGTACGGCGGCGAATTCGACTCCGGCGTGCAGTACCTTGTCCGGCAGGGCGAGCCCCATGAGGTCATTCCGGACGTAGCCCGGGAGAGGGGGACGGACCTCATCGTCATGGGCACGTACGGAAGGAGGGGCATCCGCAGGATGATAATGGGGAGCGTGACCTCGGGGGTCATCCTGGACTCTCCCTGTGATGTCCTCGTGGTCAAGAAGCCCTGCGAGGAGTGCACCGGCCGGTACCGCTCCATCCTCGTGCCCTATGACGGCTCGGCACTGGGCAGGAAGGCCGTCGGCAGGGCAGCCGAGATAGCAGCTGACTCCGGCGAGATTACGCTGACCGTCCTTTACGTCATCCCCCTGTACGAGGAAATCGGCTTTCTGAGAACGAACACCATCAGCGAAAGGATACACGAGGAGGCACGAAAGGTCGTCATCGACGGAGAAAAGCTCGCATCGGAGAAGGGGGTTACGGCGAACACCCTGGTGGAGGAGGGGGCCAGCACGGCCGACAGGGTTGTGGAGACCGCGGAGGGTCTCGAGAGCGACCTTATCGTGATGGGAAGCCACGGATGGCGAGGCGTGGACAAGGCCATCATGGGCAGCACCACCGAGCGCGTCATCTCGCGCTCTCCGGTCCCCGTCCTCGTGGTGCGGTAACGTATGAAAGGCTACAGAAAAATACTCATCGCCGTAAACGGCTGCCACCAGGTCCTGGAGAAAGGGCTCAGGGTTGCCGGGGATGAAAAATGCTGGGTCACGGTGCTCAAGGTGGTCCCGCCGTATGAGGGCGACCTGGACCTGACCGGCATAAGAAACATAGAAGACGTCCTGGGCTCGATGGCCGCGGAGACTTCCGCGGCCATCGAGGGCGTCGTTGGCCGGAATCGTTCCCTCGCGAAAATCAGGGTCGAGGAGGGGGACATCCCGGAGACCATAGCCCAGGTGGCCGCAGAAGAAAAGTGCGACCTCATCATCATGGGCACCAAGAAGGCCAAGGGCCTCTTCCGGCGCTTCCTGGGAGACCATACCGCCGGGAAGGTCATCGGCAGGGCCCCGTGCCCGGTGCTGGTCGTGCACGACTGAGCCTCCGCCCACCTGTCGCACCTCTGCTCCGCGGGCGCCTCGCCTGAAAAGACATCCACACACATAGCCGCCCTTTGCTCTTTGGCTTCACGGCCGGAGAAGGGGGTTTCCCGCCAGCAAAAACGAACCCCCCCTGCGGCGCATTCCCCGTTTGGACCGCACGGTACCCCTTCTCAAGAGGCCCCTTTATGGCGGGGTGCCTTCAAAGGGTCCGCGCCGGCGGCGCACCGCTTCTCTTCGCGGGACAGCACGACGGCCGCCGCTACCAGGGAAAGCTGGGTAAGGCCCTGGGGAAAGTTGCCGAGCATCCGGCCGCTGTGGACGTCGTATTCCTCGGAAAAGAGGCCCAGGTCGTTGCCGGTGGTGAGAGCCCTCTCGAAAACCCTTTGTGCCTCCTTCATGTCGCCCTGGCAGGCGAGGCACTCCGAAAGCCAGAAAGAGCAGGCCAGGAAGACCCCTTCGTCCTCTTTCATGCCGTCGTCCCCGGGCGGATACCTCCGAAGCAGGCCGTCCACCTCCAGGTCCTCGCGTACCGCCTGCACTGTGCGGACCATACGCTCGTCGCCATGGTCCACGAAGCCGAACATCGGCAGAAGCAGGAGTGCGGCGTCCATGGTCTTTCGCCCGAAAGCCTGCGTGAAAACACCGCGGGAGCGGTCGTATCCCTTTGTTTCGATTGCGCGGCGCACCTCGTCCCTGGACTTTTTCCACTCCTGCACGGGTGCGTTCATGTCGAGCACCCGTGCCAGCCTCAGCCCGCGGTCCAGGGCGACCCAGCACATCGCCTTGGACTGGACGAAGTGGCGCGGTCTCCCCCGTATCTCCCAGATTCCCTTGTCCGGCTCGTGCCACCGTTTTGCGGCTACATTGACGGTTTCTACAAGAAAATTCCAATAGTCGTCGTCGGGTTTGTGCCCTCTCAGATGCCAGTGCCAGGCGAGTTCGAGAAGCTCCCCGTACATGTCCAGTTGGAGCTGCCGCTCGGCGGCGTTTCCGTCCCTGACGGGCCCGGCGCCCCGGTATCCCTCCATTTCCTCAATGACTATCTCCTTCAGCCTTCGTTCGCCCCCGACGCCGAAGAGTATCTGGAGCTCCTCGGCGCTGCCGGCCGCGCTCCGCTCGATGAACCTCCGGAACCCGTCGGCTTCCTTGTCGTGGCCCAGTTCCCCCAGGCTCCGGACCGTGAAGTACGAGTCGCGTATCCATGAATAGCGGTAATCCCAGTTGCGGCTTCCTCCCGGCCACTCCGGCAGAGAGGTCGTGGGTGCTGCGGCAATAGCCCCGGTGGGGGCGTTGGAGAGCCCCTTCAGGACCGAAGCCGAACGCCTGAGGTGTGCGGCGTACGGGCCCGCGATATTTCCACGCGAGGACCAACGGTGCCACCACTGGACAGTCTGCTCCAGACGCCGGTCCAGCTCTTCGGGCGTGGGCACGGCGGTCACTTCCTCGTCAAGGTCTTCGGCTTGCCTGTACAGGATGGTGAGGCGCACGCGCTGCCCTTCTCCCACGGTGCATGACCCGCACAGGCAATGGCGTCTCTGGACTTCCAGGTCCATGTCGCCCACAATCAAAAGGCCGTCGTTGCCTCCCAGGGCCGTAAAACCGCCCTTGGCGTAACGGCGAATCCACGGCCTTACGGACCCGTAGTCAAAGCACGGCGCGACCTCCACGGTGAACGTCACCGAACCGGTTATCCCTTCGATGACGCGCAGAATCTGCTTGTGAGGGCTGTGTTCTCCTCCTCGCCTCATGGTGAAGCAATCGATGAGCCGCGCGGAGCCGCTGCGTGTCCGAAAGGACGTCTCCAGGACCAGGGAGTTTTCGACGTAGCGCCTCTTGACCGTGTACGCGGCGGCGGGCGCTATACGGCAGAACCCGCCGTGGTCCCAGTCCAGGATGCGGCCGAAGCAGCTGCCGGAATCCACGCGGGGCATGCAGCACCAGTCGATGGACCCCGATTTCGACACGAGGGCCGAGCTGTGGCAGTCGGCGATATAGCCGTAGTCTTCCAGGGGCGGGTAGGGCGTTTCCCCCGATTTCCGTGAACTCCCCCGCCTTTTCAGGGGACGCTCCTTTCCTCTGCTGCGTACGATAACCCGACGGAGCGCGTCATGGTTCTGCTTATTTCCTCCTTGCCGATAATTCCCTTGATGCGCCCGGACGGGTCTTGCACCACCGCGACCGAAGCGTCCCTGGAGCGCATCGTCACTATGACGTCGAATATAGTCGTCTCCCCGGTCACCGACATATAGTCCCTGCGTGCGACCTCTCCCAAGGATACCTCTTTTCCCCGCTCCAGGAAAGACGCCAGCACGTCGTCGCGGCCGGCGACGCCCTCGAGCCTGCCGGATTTCACCACGAGGCACCACCGGGTTTCCGGACCTTCGGCAAGACTCTCCACGAATTCCCCCACGGTTGCCGATGAAGGCATCGTGGCGAAACGCTTCTCCATGATGTCCGCCGCGCGTTCGAACTGGTAGAAGTTCGACTGCATCTCCAGCGGCACGTAGTGTCCCCGCCGGGCCAGGGTCAGCGTGTAGAAACTCTCCTTAAGGAGCATCGACCTTACCGCATGGCTGAAGGCGACGGCAAACGCCATGGGTATGATGATAGCGTGGTCCATGGTCAGCTCGAAGACCATGACCAGCGACGCGATGGCCGCTCCGGTGGTGCCGCCGGTCATGGCGGCCATCCCGGCGATGGCAAACGAAGGGGGGCTCAGGGAGAGTCCGGGGAAAAGTGCGTTCAAGGCGAGGCTGTAAGCGCTTCCCATGGTCGCACCCATGAACATCGCGGGTGCGAATATGCCGCCCGAGGCCCCGGAGCCGAGCGAGCCCGAGGTGACCGCAAGCTTGAGAACAAAGAAAAGAAGGAGTATGGGCACTCCGGCAAGCGCGCCGGAAAGCACGTCGCGCATGGTGGCATACCCCATGCTTGCGACGTAGTAGTGCCCCGTGAATACAAATGTGAGATACAGGACGACACCCACCGACAACATGCCCAGAGCATGATGGAAATAGTGGCTGTGGCCGACCTTCCTCGAAAAAAACCTCCCGGAGAGGTCGATGCCCTTAATGAGGCCCGCCGAGGCGGCCCCGGCAACCACGCCCAGGCCGATATAGAAAATGAAATCCCGGGGAGATACCACGGATGCGGTTTTCTCTATAAGGAGGGAGGAGAACAGGGTATGGGGACCCATCAGCGCCCGTGCGACGTAGGTGGCCGTCGCGGTGCCGACCGCTATGGGCAGCAGGCTGACGATGCTTACCTCGTGCAGGATGATTTCCATCGCGAATATCATCCCCCCTATGGGGGTGTCGTACACGGCGGCCATGCCTCCGCTGGCGCCGGCCGTGACCAGGAGGACTCTTTGCCACGCGGGAATTTTCTTGAAGCGGGATGCCAGGGAGCCCACGGCCGCGCCTATCTGAAGCGCGGGTCCCTCCTGGCCCACCGAGGCGCCGCTGCCCAGCGAGAGGGCCGAGGCCAGCGGCTTTATGACGGAAACGACGGGCCGGATGAAGCCCTGCTTGTAGTAGACGGCCTCGATGGTGTCCGGCACGCCGCTCCCCCTGGTTTCGCGGGCAAACCGTTGAACCAGGGCCACGCCGAGGGCTCCGAGCACGGGGACGAGAACCACGAACACGCCCCAGGGATTGGACGAAACGTGCACGTTGGGGTCATAGCTGAGGGAGAGCTTCCCGAGAAAGAACAGGTTGTGAAAGAATCCCGTCATGACGCGGAAAGCCGTCGCACCGAGCCCGGCCAGCAGCCCGACGGCGAACGCCAGGGCAGAGAGGGAAAAGGTGCTTAGGGGCTCGTCCTTCCGGTCCTCTTCCGCCATGTGCCTCAGCGATTATCTCCCCCGTCACGCATCGGGCGGAGGCGAAATTGACAGAAAAGCTTTTCCATGATAAGGAGAGATTATTACAATCCTCTTAAAAATGGAAGCATCCATCACTCCAAAAGGAGGCCGCAAGGATGAAAGCCATGGTGCTCAGGGGGCCGGCGGACCTCGAGACCGACAGGGAGCCGCTTCATCTGGAGGACGTGCCCGAACCGGAGCCCGCAAAGGGGGAAATCCTGGTCAAGGTGACGCGATGCGGCGTCTGCCACACGGAACTGGACGAGATAGAGGGAAGGACGCCGCCGTCCAGGTTCCCCGTCATTCTTGGCCATCAGGTCGTCGGCAGGGTGCAGGGCTCGGGCCCGGGCGCGGAGAGGTTCAACATCGGCGACAGGGTCGGCATCGGGTGGATATACTCGGCGTGCGGGAAGTGCACGTTCTGTCGGAGCGGACGTGAAAACCTCTGTTCCGACTTCAAGGCCACGGGAAGGGACGCCGACGGCGGATACGCAGAGTACATGGTGGTGCACGAGGATTTCGCCTCCGGGATACCGGAGGTGTTCTCCGATTCGAAGGCCGCTCCGCTCCTGTGTGCCGGGGCGATAGGCTACCGCTCCTTGAGGCTCGCGGACCTCGGGGACGGCGAGGGCATCGGGCTTACGGGTTTCGGCGCGTCCGGGCATCTCGTACTGAAGATGCTCCTTCACAAATTTCCGGGCTCCAGGGTCTTCGTGTTTACCCGCACGCCCGGCGAAAGGGATTTCGCCAGGGAGCTCGGCGCATACTGGGCGGGAGAGACGGCCGAAGAATCGCCGGAAAAACTCGGCTCCATCATCGACACCACGCCGGCGTGGAAGCCCGTCGTCGAGGCCCTGAAGAACCTGGAGCCGGGTGGCCGGCTCGTGATAAACGCGATACGCAAACAGGACGGGGACAAGGAGGCGCTTCTGAAACTCGACTATTCCCGGGACCTCTGGATGGAAAAGGAGATAAAGAGCGTCGCCAACATCACGCGGAGGGACATCCAGGAGTTTTTGCCCTTTGCCGCCGGGATTCCCCTCAGGCCCGAGGTGCGGGAATTCAGCCTCGAGGAAGCGAACAAGGCCCTCTTGGAGATGAAGGGGCGCAAGATCCGCGGCGCCAAGGTCCTGAAAATCGCATGAGACGCCGCGCCGATAAAATCGACGCCTGAATCCATGTGTTCAAGGGGGAGACGGTGCCGGACGTGTCTGCATGAAGCCCTTGCCCCAGGGCATTGAAGCTCTTGTGCCCTATATCCAGTCGGTGGAGCCCTACCTTCACCGGTACGGGTACCTGGCCGTCTTTTTCGGCGTGCTTCTTGAAGACTTCGGCCTGCCCGTGCCCGGAGAGACCATATTGATAGCGGGAGCCCTGTTTGCTTCCCTCGGCGAGTTCAGGCTTGAATGGATAATGGCTCTGGGCTTTCTCGGAGCGGTCACGGGAGATAACATCGGCTATGCCATCGGACGTTTCGGCGGGCGCAAGCTTGTCGCCAGGTACGGGCGGTATGTTTTCCTGAGCAAGGAACGCCTTCGGAAAATGGAGTCCTTTTTCGAACGCCACGGAGGCAAGGTGGTGGTAGCGGCGAGATTTATCGAGGGGTTCAGGCAGTTCAACGGCATAGTGGCCGGCATAAGCGGCATGGCATGGCGGCGGTTCCTCGCCTTCAATGTCCTTGGAGCCGCCATATGGGTGGGCTTCTGGGGAACCGGAGCATACTTCTTCGGCAGTGAGCTGGGCGGGGTTTTCGCCATTTTCAAGAGATTCGAACCCTATGTCCTGGGTGTCCTCGGGGCGCTGGTTATCATTCTTCTGGCCCGCCGTTATCTGCGAAGCCGTCGGCAGCGGCGTAATGAAGGGGGCTAGGCCGTCCCGGGCAAAGGCCGTTGCCCTCCCGTTTCGGTCTTGTCGTGCCCTGCTTCTCCTGCAAGGTGCTGGAGCGTCCCCCCGTCTCTTCATGATAATCCCTTAATCAATCAGGCTGCTTTTGGTAGTGCAACTTAAAGTGGCTGCGTCCGTGCTTTTTCGCATGGAAAACGGTCATGCGGATGAGAAACGGGGCAAAATCGCCCGCATTTGTTCGTAAGATGATGAAAATGTGTTAAATGTCACACTTCCCCTCCCGGCTCTGTACTAATATGGACTCGCATGAGTAAGGACGGCTCAAGATTCCGCCGTTTCTTCGGCGAAGGTCGCCGTGCCGAAATATCGGTTCCCGCAGCTTTGTTTCTTCTGGCCACCGTAGCTGCGGGCATCTTCCTGACGGAGGCCCTCATCATGCTGCTTCTTCCCCTGGATTACTTCCCGCGACGCATCGGGGCATTGCTGGATGCCTCCGTGCTTGTCGTTTTTACCTTCCCGGTCCTCTATTTCTTCTTTTACCGGCCCACCACGGTGTCCATGATGCAACTGAAAAAGGCTCTCCTTCGGGTACGGAAGTCCGAGGAAATCTACAAGGAGCTGGTCGAGTACACGGACGCCGTGCACTGGGAAATGGATGCAAGGACGAAGCGCTTCACGTACGTGAGCCCCCAGGTCGAAAAAGTCCTGTGCTATCCGGTCACCGACTGGGTGGACCATGGGTTCTGGGTAGAGCACCTTCATCCGGAGGACAGGCATTGGGCCCCTGCGTACTGCGCGCACTATGCGGCGCTGGGAAAAGACCATGAGTTCACCTTCAGGATGATTGCCGCCGACGACAGGGTGGTCTGGATAAGGGCTATCGTCAATGTCGTGATGGCCGCCGGCGTTCCGGTGAAACTCAGGGGCATGATGCTCGACGTGACGGCATGCATGCTGGCCGAGGAGACCCTGAAGGAGAGTGAAGAGAAGTACCGCACCGTCATAGAGAATGCCAGCGACGCCATCATCCTGGTCGATGCGGATTCCGGCGTCGTTCTGGACGCCAACAGAAGGGCCACGGAGCTCACGGGGCGGGATATCGCGGAGCTTATCGGCCTGCACCATTCGGAACTTCATCCGGCCGAAGAGACGGAGAGGTATACGGACCTCTTCAAAAAAAGGACAGGCGGCGAATCCGGGGTTTCCGGCGAAGACCTCGTGGTCCGCCACGCATCGAGCAGGCGCGTCCCTGTCGAGATCAGCTCCTCCGTCATAGAGCTGACGGGGCGGAAAGTCCTGATAGGGATATTCCGGGACATCAGCGAGCGCAAAGCCGCCGAAAGGGAGCTCCGCAAGTGGGCCGAGGTCTTCAGGAACGCCCGCTGGGGCATAACTCTTCAGGAAAAGGAAAGTCCCGCCATGGGTGTGACCAATCCGGCGTTTGCCCGGCTGTATGGATACAGCCCGGAGGAACTGTCGGAGCGTCCCTTCGAGGAGGTCTTCGCGCCGGGAAGAAAGGAAGATGTCCGCGTCCTGATGCAGGTCCTTGGCGAAAAGGGCCACCACACGTTCGAGAGCGTGCACCAGCGGGCGGACGGGAGACTTTTTCCCGTCCTGGTAACGGCCACGGCGCTGAAGGACGAGGACGGCCACATGCTGTACCGGGTGGTGAGCGTTCTCGACATAAGCGAGCAAAAAGAGGCGGAAGAGAATCTTCGACTCCTTCGCAAGGCCGTGGAGGCACTGCCCGTGGGTGTCACGATCACCGACCTCAAGCGGCGCGTCCTTTACACCAACCCCGCCGAGGCGGCCATGCACGGATATGCGGTGGAGGAACTCCTGGGCAGGGACGCGCGATGCCTGGGCAGCGAGGTCTCAAAGAGGGGCATCAGCCGGGAGGAGATGGTCAACGGCATCCCCTATAATCGGGAGTCCCGAAACCGCCGGAAGGACGGCACGGACTTCCCCGTGCACCTCATATCGGTGCCGGTTGTCCAGGAAAACGGCGAGCCGCTCGGCATGATCACCGTCGCGGAGGACATATCCCACCGCAAGGACGCCGAGAGGGAGCTTCGCATAAAGGAAATAGCCATCCGGTCCTCGATGAACGCCATGGCCTTCGCCGACCTTGAGGGCGCGATTACCTACGTCAACGAATCGTGCCTCTCGATGTGGGGGTGCGAAGGTGCGGCGGAGGTCGTCGGCCGGTTCGGCGGAGAATTTCTCCGGGATAAACAAGAGGCCCATGTGGTCCTTGATGCCTTGAGAACGCATGGCAACTGGATTGGGGAGCTCACCGCCCGGAGAAAAGACGGCACTCCTTTTGACATCCAGTGTGTAGCCGGCCTGGTCAGAGACGAAGGCGGGGACGCCCTGTGCATCATGCTCTCGGCCGTGGACGTGACGGAGCGGAAGACGGCTGAAACGGCCCTTCGCGAGAGCGAGGAGCGCTACCGGTCCTTCGTCCATAATTTCCAGGGCATAGCCTTCCGCACGAGCATGGACTCCACGCCGCTGTTCTTGCACGGGGCCGTGGAGAAGATTACCGGCTACACGGAAAAGGACTTCCTTGAGAGGAAGCCGCCGTGGGAAGATATCATCCATCCGGACGACAGAGAGCGCACGGCGGAGAGCTTGAACGCCCTGGTGTCGTCGCCGGGCCCCATGACGGAGCGTGAGTACCGCATCGTGCGGCGCGACGGAGAGGTCCGGTGGATTTACGAGCTCCTGCAGAAGGCCGGCGACCCCTCCGGGCGCCTCTATCTGCAAGGCTCCCTCTATGATATCACCCAGCGGAAAATAGCCGAGGAGAGCCTCCGGATAAACGAGTGGAACTACAGGAAGCTCTCGCGTGAGTTCAACACCCTTCTGAACGCCATCCCAGACCCCCTCCTCCTCTTGTCCCCCGACCTCGACGTCATCTGGGCCAATGCGGGAGCCGCGGCCGTAATCGGTCGGGACAAGGTGGACTTTCTGAGCGGTCTCAGATGCCACGACCTTTGGTTCAAAAGTGACAGGCCGTGCGAGGGATGCCCCGTCGTGCGGTGTTTCGAGAGCGGCCAGGGCGAATCGGAGGCCATGGAACATACGGCCGGACGACTCTGGGACGTGAGGGCGTTTCCCATCAAGGACGAGAAGACCGACCGGGTGAAGAACGTCATAGCACTGCTCATCGACATCACCGAGAAGACCAGGCTCGAAGGCGAGGCGCGGAGAGCCGCACAATTGGCTTCCGTCGGGGAGCTTGCGGCGGGGACCGCCCACGAGATAAACAACCCCATCAACAGCATCATAAATTACGCCCAGGTTGTGGCCGACCGCTATGACGAGGACACGAAGGAGAGCGATTACTGCCGCCGCATCATCAAGGAAGGAAACCGCATAGCCGCCATCGTCAGGGGCCTTCTTTCCTTCGCCCGTCAGGACAGCGGAGAGAAATGCCTCGTCAAGGTGGAGGACGTCCTCCGTGACGTCCTCGCCCTGACCCGGGCCGCCATGGCTCGGGAAGGGGTGCGCATCGCCGTCGACTCGGAGCCCGACCTCCCCCCCGTGTGGGCCAGTTACCGGCAGCTGGAGCAGGTTTTCCTCAATCTCTTGAGCAACGCGCAGCACGCGCTCGAGGAGAAGTACCCGTCTCAGCATGAAGACAAGGTACTGTACATCTCATGCGGTATGGCCGAATCGGAAGGAATCCGCTATGTGCGCTCGATATTTCACGACAGGGGCCTGGGTATTCCGGCCCATCTGCTGCAGAAGGTGCATGAGCCCTTCTTTACGACAAAGCCCCAGGGCAAGGGCACGGGCCTCGGTTTGAGCATAAGCTATGGAATCATCAAGGAACACGGAGGAGCCATATCCATAAAGAGCACACCAGGGGAATTTACGCGTGTCATCGTGGACCTGCCGGAGGTAAAAGGGCATGAAGAAGAAGATTCTGGTCGTTGACGACGAGGAAGGAATCCGGCTTACCTTCGGGGATTTCCTTATCGAGGGAGGTTACGAGGTCGCGGCCGCCTCTAGTCTCACCGACGCCCTGGAGCACGTGCGGGAAAAGTCCTTTGACATATTTCTCGTGGACATCATTCTTCCCGACGGCTCCGGTGTCGAGTTGCTCAAGAGGATAAAGGGCAGCGAGCCCAAGGCGCCCGTCATCATGATAACGGGAGAGCCCGGCATCGAGACCGCTTCGGAAGCCGTCCGCCTCGGCGCCTATGACTACATCGCCAAGCCCGTGCGGAAGGACACGCTCCTGCGGGTCGCCCGCACCGCACTGCGCTACAAGGAATCGGTGGACAGGGAAGAGAAGTACCGCTTGAACATGGAGGCCATCTTCAGGAGCGTGCGGGACGGCATCATCACCGTGGACAAGAACATGCAGATTCTGCAAATGAACGAAGCCGCCTCCGCCCTGCTCGGGGTCTCCCGGGAAAAGGCGTGGGGAGGAAGCCTCGAAGCCGTGCCCTCGGAATGCCAGGGCATCTTCTTCGATGTCCTCCGGCAGACGCTTTCCACGCGGAAGCCCGTGGAGGCGTACAGGCTGGAGGCACGGTCGCGGAAGGGAAAAACCGTGGTCCTGTCCCTTCAAGCCTCGCCTCTGCTGGATGCATCGAGGAACGTTTATGGCGGGGTCTTGGTCGTCCGCGATGAGACCCGCCTGTGCATTCTGGAAGATGAAAGGTCGCGGAGAACGGCCTTTGGCACCCTGGTTGGCGGCAACGAGGAGATGCAGAAGATATACAACCTCGCCGAGTCCCTGGCCGACGTAAAGAGCACGGTGCTCATTACGGGGGAAAGCGGCACCGGCAAGGGAATGGTCGCCGAGGCCATCCATGCCCTCGGCGTCAGGAGCGAGAAGCCCTTCGTGAAAGTCAATTGTGCCGCTCTGCCGGACGAGCTTCTGGAGAGCGAGCTTTTCGGGCACGTCAAGGGGGCTTTCACCGACGCCCACCGCGACCGCGCGGGCCGCTTTGAGCAGGCCGACGGCGGGACCATCTTCCTCGACGAAATCGGGGACATCTCCCCCAGAATGCAACTCCGCCTGCTCCGGGTCCTCCAGGAGGGCGAGTTCGAGCGTCTAGGGGATTCCCGCACCATAAGCGTGGATATGCGGGTTTTGGCGGCCACGAACCGCAATCTGCTGGAGAGGGTGAAGAAGGGAACATTCAGAGAGGACCTCTATTATCGTATAAACGTCGTGGAGATACGCCTTCCCAGCCTTCGGGACCGGCGAGACGACATCCCCCTGCTCGTCAGCCACTTCCTCGAAAAGCTCCGGAAGAAGATGACGAAGGATATCGTGGGCATAACGCCGGAAGCCCTGAGCACTTTTGTGAACTACGACTGGCCCGGCAATGTGCGGGAACTCGAGCACGCTTTGGAACACGCCTTCGTCGTTTCTTCGGGCTCCACCATATCCTCGGAATCGCTGCCGCCTTTTTTGGGAAGACTCTCGGCTCCTGCGGACCCCAGGGCCGGGTACAAGGGAGTGACGGTTGAGAGGATGCAGGAAGCCCTTCGGGAGGCAGGGGGCAACAAAACGATGGCGGCCCGGCTCCTTGGCGTGGACCGGCGGACCGTCTACAGAAAGATGCAAGAGTACGGCCTGACGTCCAGAGACCCGTGATGCCGTGGGGAATGTCACGTCCGTGACATTCCGCCATTCGTGACATTCCGCATCTTTTTTCCTTCCGGCCTTATTACGTCCCCTCCTGCCAACGAACAAAGTCACTGAATAACCGCAATAAAAAACATCCCTCATCCTCTGGCACGGATGTTGCCCTTTCCGGGGCCGTGCGGGCGGAGCGGCGCCCGTGCCCCGGAAGCGGGCGGGACATGTCCTTCCCTTCCGGGAGGAAAGGAGAACATGCAGAGCGAATGTGACGTGCAGAGGGTCCTCATCATACATGACGAAATCCTGCACCTGTACTTCCTGGCGGAGCTCTTCAAGACCTTCGACTACGAGGTCTATATGGCCGAGACGGAGGACATGGCGAAAAACCTCCTGGACCTCCAGAACTTCCAGGTCGTCATTACGGAGACCGGGTACAGGAGGACCCGGGAGGAAGCCCTGGAGCTCATCGCCTGGGTCAAGAGAAAGAACCCGGCTTCACGAATCGTCGTACTCAACGGCAACGGAGAAAGCCGAGAGCAGCCGCCTGCGGGAGTCGACGCCTATCTGCGTCGTCCGGTGAAATTGGCGGAGCTCCTGGACACGTTGAAGGAGTGGAGAGACTGCGGCAAGAAAGCCGATGCCAAAGACGCGGGGGAGGACGCCCCATGAAGGCAGCGGCACACCTTGGCCTCTCCGGTCTGGCTCTTCTTCCTCTGTGCCTTTCTGCTCTGATTTCGAATACGCCCGTTCGCGCCGCTGCGGCGGTGCTGGGGTACGCGGGGGCCTTGGCGGTTCTGCACATGCGCGGGGCGCGGTCCGGCAAGCGCCTGGCCCGTCTGCACACGGAGGACAAGAAGAGCATCCTCGAGAGCATAAGCGGCAACCTCGCCCCCGTGGCCTCCCGCCTTGAGAAGAAGGCGGAGCTCATGCCCGTCATGTCCAACCAGCTCGGCGAGGTGGTCAGACAGACGGAAGAGGCTGCCCTGGGAATAGGCAAGAGCTTTTCGAGCATCGCCGAACGGGCCCGGGACAACGCTCGGCGCGCCACCGGCGCCCTCAAGGGCATCGCCGGCCAGGAGGGGGAGGAGGCCCTCCTGGAGGTCAGCAGAAAGGCACTGGCCGGCGTGATAGAGAGCCTGCGGGGCACGGCCGGCACCATAGAGAGCACCCTGGAGGGGGCCAGGGCCATGCATGCCTCCATGGAAAGCATAAAGAAGTTCATCGGCGAGATCGAGTATATCGCCGACCAGACGAACCTCCTTGCCCTGAACGCCGCCATCGAGGCCGCCCGGGCTGGGGAGCACGGCAGGGGGTTCGCCGTGGTGGCCGACGAGATTCGGAAGCTCTCGGGCAGCTCCAACTCGGCGGCCACCCGGATACAGCACATCATGAAAGACGTGGACGCCTCCTTGACCGCGCTGGGCTCCGAAACGCAAGCCAGGAGCACGGAGAGCAGGGACCGGGCGGAACAGGCGGAGCGGGTCGTAGCCGAATCCCTCAGGAGAATCGACTCCCTCCTGGCCGAGACGAAGGGAGAACTGGACGCCCTTACCGAGGAGTCCCAGCTCCTGGCCCAGGACATTGGAGGCATCGTGGTCTCCATGCAGTTTCAGGATATTACACGCCAGCGCGTCGAACATGTCGTCGCGCCGCTCGGGGCCCTCAAGGGGGAGCTCGAGGGCATGGCGCGGCACCTGAGGAGCACAAGCCGGGGGCTGCACGAATGGGACGAGCACAAGGGGGTTGAGTGGCTGAAGAGCCTTTATACCATGCAGGCGGAGCGGGATGTCATGGACGCCACACTGGCACCGGCCGGGGAGGCGGACGTGTGCTTCGCTGAAGCAAACGGCGGCGCGGGCGGAGACGGCTCGTGGCGGGTGGATGAGAACGTCACGATATTTTAGGGCCGCTCTGCCCGGGTGCGGACGCGTTAGGAGGAGCGATGCAAAGGATGATACTGATTGTAGATGACTCCGCATCCATGCGGCAGCTCATGGCCTTTACCCTTCAGGATGCCGGCTATGGCGTCCTGGAGGCCGCCGACGGGATGGATGCCGTGCAGAAGGCCCGGGAGGCCTCCGTCGACCTGGTCATTACGGACTTGCACATGCCGGAGATGGACGGGTTCGGCCTTATCGAGGCCCTGAAGGGGCTTCCCGAGTACAGGTACAAGCCCATCATCATGCTCACCACCGAGTCCGCCGAATCGAAGAAGCACCAGGGCAAGCTCCTCGGTGCCAGCGGCTGGATCGTCAAGCCCTTCACCCCCGAGCAGCTGGTGCGGGTCGTGGAAAAGTTCGTCCGGTGACCGCATGGAAGGCGGGACTGAGCATCTGACGGTCGGAAGGCGGGAGGAAAAGACCTTCATCCACCTGAAGGGGGAGGCGACCGTGGCCTTTCGGGGGCTTCTCCGCGACGCGCTCCTGGAGGCGCTCAGGGATTCCCGGTCCTGCGAATTGGTTCTTGAGGGTGCAGAGAGGATTGACGCGTCCGTCCTCGAGCTTCTCTGCTCGGCCCGGCGTTTCGCGTTGGGCATGGGAAAAGATGTGGCGGTCAGCTCCGAGTCCCCGGGCGCCCTGGCCGAGGCCGCGGTGCGTGCCGGATTTCTGCGGCGCAGGGGCTGCACGGCTTACTGCGGGGAGAGGTGCCTCTGGGTGGCGGAAAACGGAGAGGAAAGAAGGACCCCGTGAAGGACCGCTACAGGGAGATTTTCATGGAAGAGGCCCGGGAGCTCCTCGGGGAGCTCGAGGAGGGCCTCCTGGAGCTGGAGGGCAGTCCCCTGGACGGAGAAGCCGTCAGGCGTGTCTTCCGCGCGCTCCATACCATCAAGGGGTCCGGGGGGATGTTCGGCTTTGAGCGGGTCGCCTCCTTCACGCACGCGGTGGAGGCCGTTTTTGACCGCGTGCGAAACGGGCTATGTCCCGTCACCCCGGAGCTTATCGACATTGCGTTGGCCGCCAAAGACCACATACGCGAGCTTCTGGAGGAAGAACAAGGGGCGGAAAGCCCGGGGCTTCGCGTCGACCTGGTGGAGGCACTGCGGAGGTTCGCTCCCGAGACCGCGTACGAGCCGGAGCCCGCGCACGAGGCTGAAGGACCGCTCCTCGAGCGTGAGGAAGGTGAGCGCACCTATCGCATCCGCTTCAGGCCCTGCCCTCATATCTACGTCCGAGGGATCGACCCTCTTTGCATCGTCGATGAGCTTCGAGCCCTCGGCAACTGCTCCGTGGTCGCTCACCTGGATGACATCCCGCTCCTTCCGGAGCTTGACCCCGACCTGTGTTACGTGACATGGGACGTCATCCTGAGCACCAGGCAGGGGAGGGAGGCCATCCAGGAAGTCTTCATCTTCGTCGAGGAAGACTCGGAAGTCTCCGTCGAGACCATCGACGAGGAAGGCGTCCTCGCCTCCGGCGACGACTACAAGAAGCTCGGAGAGATATTGCTGGAGCGCGGGGACGTCTCGACCGAGACCCTGGAGGAAGCCCTCAAGGAGCAGAAACCCCTGGGGGAGGTCCTTCTGGAGCGGGGGGCAATCGGGGAAACGCACCTTGAGGCCGCCCTGGCGGAGCAGACCCTGGTGCGCGAGAAGAGAGCGAAGCGCTTGGTGCAGGAAAGCATTTCCACCGTGCGGGTTCCCGCGGAGAAGCTGGACAAGCTCGTGGACCTCGTGGGGGAGCTGGTCACGGTGCAGGCCCGCCTGGCCCAGGCTGCCTCGGGCATGGGTGACACCGAGACGGTCGCCGTCTCCGAGGCCATCGAGGGCATTACGGCCGAGCTTCACGACAATGCCATGAGCCTGAGAATGGTGCCCATCGGCTCCGTGTTCGGCTCGCTGAGAAGACTGGTCCGCGATCTTTCCCAGAACCTGGGGCGCCGGGTCCGCTTCGAGACCGAGGGGGCGGAGACGGAGCTTGACAAGACCGTGATAGAGCGGCTGAACGACCCGCTCGTGCACCTCATCAGAAACTGTATCGACCACGGCATGGAACCGCCCGGGGAAAGGGCCTCGGCGGGGAAACCACCCGAAGGGACCGTACGGCTTGCGGCGCGGCACTCGGGGGCCTTCGTCCTCCTGGAGGTCGGCGACGACGGACGTGGCATCGACAGGGAGGCTCTCCGGGAGAAGGCCGTTGAAAAGGGCCTCCTCCCACCCGATGCCTCCCCCGGAGACGAAGAGCTTTACAGGCTCATCTTTGCGCCGGGCTTCTCCACCGCCGGCGAGGTGACCGAGATTTCGGGGAGGGGTGTGGGCATGGAGGTGGTGCAGCGGAGCATCGAGGGGCTGAGGGGCACGGTGGACGTGGAGAGCAGGCCGGGGAAGGGCACCCGGATAACCCTGAAGATTCCCCTCACCCTTGCCATCATCGGCGGTCTCCTGGTGCGGATCGGGGAGGAACGGTTCGTTTTTCCCTTGTCCCAGGTGGAGGAGTGCGTCGAGCTGATGGAAGGAGACCTGACGCCTGCAAATGGAAGATGTCTCTTCAATCTCAGAGAGCAGGTTCTTCCCTATATTGTGCTCAGGGGGATGTTTCGTGTCGAAGGGCCCGCGCCGGCCATCCAGCAGATGGTCGTCACGGACGTGGACGGACAGAGGGTCGGCTTTGTGGTCGACGCGGTTGTCGGCGAGCACCAGACGGTCATCAAGTCCCTGGGGAAAGCATATCGTGCGGCCGGAGGCGTCTCCGGCGCCACGATTCTCGGAGACGGCAGGGTTGCCCTCATTCTGGACCCACCCTGTCTTTATAAAGACGCAGAGACTTGTTCCGTGACATGAGCCGGAACAAAACATGAAGGAGGTAGCACATGGGTGAGAGCATGCTTACGCAGGCGACCCAGTACCTCACCTTCAACCTTGGTGAAGAAATCTTCGCTCTGGAGATAGCGAAGGTGCGGGAGGTGCTGGACCTGACGAGCATCACGACGGTGCCGCAGACCCCGGAGTTCATGCGGGGGGTGATCAACCTGAGGGGGGGCGTGGTGCCGGTGGTGGACCTGAGGCTGAAGTTCGGGATGCCCCGGAC
>JARRLN010000018.1 GCA_037386965.1 Nitrospirota bacterium | reverse complement strand
TGAGCCTCCAGAGCCCGTAGGCCACGAAAGGCACTGCCGCGGCAAACCACAGGGCCGCCCAGTGGAAAGGCAGTATGCCCTCCGATATGTGCATGGCGCGGGCGCTACGGGCACTGAACAACAGTATGGCCGCGGCAAGTATCGAAATCGACGTTGCTCTCTTCATCCTCTCCTCCTATATCCTCAACGCCATGCCCGCAAGCACGGCGTAGTCCGCTTCGGCCCCGTTAAGTCCCGCCTTCATGCCCACATCGACGTCGAGATGATCGGATACGGAATAAATGAGGCCTCCCAGGACGAAGGCGGGGTGCGTGTCCGACCCCGGGTCCGGATTCGTCTGGCCGCCTACGTTGCCCACGAGCACTTATTCACCCGCGAGGGAATAAAGCCATATGTCCCTCAGCTCTTCCCTGTTCCTTATGAAACCTATGTTCACATCCACGGCCGAGGAGCCGAAGGTCTTCGTCGTAATCAGCACGAGGCCGTAACTCGCCTCTCCCTCGCCGAGCCCCTTTTCCTCGTCTCCCGTGGGGATGGTAACACCCGGCTTGACCGCGAAACCGAGGGAGCCCCTCTCATAAAACCTCCACTTCAGCTCGCCCCCGATATCGGAGAAGCCCTCTTCAGACGTCTTGCCGCCCTGCTCGCCGGTGAAGCGCAGGAATTGATACGGAGCCGAAAGCACAAGGTCCATGTCCTCCCCGAGTCCGAAGGAGACGATGGCCCCGACCTCCGCGTCCGAATCTCCGCCCTCCCTTGCGTACTCGCCGTTTACTTCAATCTGCATCTTCCCCGCGCCCTGTGTGCCCGTATCGTCCGTTATGAGGGGATGCGCCCCGAAGGCCACCCCGTGCCACAACAGCAGCAGCATGACGGTCATGAATATCTTCTTCATCATTTTCTCCTTCCGTCGAGGTTTCAGGAATGGGCGGTCTCCTGGCTCTGGGCTTCCTACTCGCCGCCTTCCCGGCCTTCCGGCCAGTGGCTTAAAGGGCTTTCGTTCCCATCACAGTTGCGGGACAGCAGGGGGTTCTCACCCCTTTCCTCGTTCCCATTCCTCTGAGCGCAATCTCCTTTACCCTTTCCTAATCCGCTTTTCCGTCACCTCCTTCGACCATCCTCAAAAGCGCGTTCACTATGGCCGCGGCCACCGGGCTCCCGCCCTTCCTGCCCAGGGCGGTGATGAAGGGAAAGTCCTGGGCGGCCAGGAGGGCCTTCGCCTCCACCGCCTGGACGAACCCCACGGGCACGCCCACCACCAGGTCGGGCCGGGCCCGGCCCGAGCGGATGAGATGAATGATCCGCAGAAGGGCCGTGGGAGCATTTCCTACGGCCACGATGCCCACGCTCTCGTCCAGGGCCTCTTCCACGGCGGCCTCGGCCCGGGTTTGTCCGTCGCGGCGAGAGGCCTCCCTTATCCGGCAGAGGACCCTGCCGCCCCGGCGCGAAAGGCTCTTTTCATCGAGGCCCGCCCGCACCATCTCCACGTCCGCAAGGACGTTCTTCCCCTCCCTGATGGCCGATAGCCCCGCCCGCACGGCATCCGGGTGAAAGGCCATGGCTGAGAGGAACTGAAAGTCCGCCGTCGCATGGATGACCCTCCGGACGATGGGGCGCACCTCCGGGGCCAGTGCTTCCAGGCTCTCCTCGCGCTCGATGGCCTGGAAGCTCCGGGGCTCGATGTCCCCGGGCGGAAGCCCCCTGGCGGCCTCTATACGGCCCATCACCACGTGCACCAGCTCCTCGGCCACGCCCAGCGGGTCGGTGTAGAGGAAGCTCATGTCGGGGTAGAGCGCCCGGGCCTCCTCGATGATGCCGGGGATGTCCCGAGTGACGTGCACCCCGCTTGAGAGGAAGTAGGGATGGATGACGAGCCGTCTCATGCCCTCCCGGGCGGCGCTTTCGATGGCCTCCATGAGGCCGGGGCTGTCGTACTGAAGGTAGGCCACCCGCACGCATCCGGATGAGGCGCAGCCGGGATGCAGGCGGCTGTGCAGCAGGCGGCCGACCAGCTCCATCCTGTTGGCGTCCTTCTTCGGGCTTCCGTGGCCCACCAGTATTATGCCTTCCATGCCGCCCCCTTTAGGAAAGAGATGAAATGCCGGGCCGCCCCGGGGTTGGAGCCCAGGTGCACGTGGGTGTAATGGGCCAGGGTCCACTTGTAAAGGACCGACTCAACCGCGTCCCCGCGCTCCCCGAAAACGTTGTACCGAACCCCCGGCTTCCTGCCGATCCGGAAGACCTCGCTGTAGTGAAACTCATGCCCCCGGAGCCTCTCGCTCCTCCTGCAGAGGATGCAGTCCTCCTCCGCCCGAAGCTCCCTATAGCCCAGGGCCGCCCGCCGCTCCTTCATGGCGAAGCGAAGGGGGAGCGCTCCGGCCAGGGGATGAAAACCCTCCGCCGTCTCGACGCCCTCCCCCAGGTACAGGAGGCCGCCGCACTCGGCATACAGGGGGTTGCCCGCCTCCACCCATCGGCGGATGGCCCGGCGCATGGGCTCGTTGGCCGAAAGCTCCCCGGCGTGCACCTCGGGATAGCCGCCCCCCAGGTAGAGGGCATCGGCGGAGGGCGGGAGCTCTGCATCCCGAAGCGGGCTGAAAAAGACCACCTCAGCCCCCGCCTCCCTGAGAAGGTCCAAGTTGTCCTCGTAATAGAAGCAGAAGGCCCTGTCGCGGGCCACCGCCAACCGGACGGACGGGCCTCGGCTGTCGTTGGTGGGATAATCCAAGGGAGCGGGGCGGGCCAGCTCCCCGAGCCTCGCCATATCTATGTTGTCGGAGACGGCCCCGGCCAGGGAGGAGAGGGCCGCTTCGTCAAGGGGCCTCTCCTCGGCCACCACCAGGCCCAGGTGCCTCTCGGGTATGGCGAACCGGGCCTCCCGGGGAAGGGAGCCCAGTACCTCCACCTCCTTCACGGACGACCTGAGCCTCTCCTCATGGCGGGGGGAGCCCACCCGGTTGAATATGACTCCCCGGAGGGGCAGGCCGTGGCCGTGAAATCCCCGCACGAGGGCGCCGGCGCTCTCGGCCATCCCGTAGGCGTCCACCACCAGGACCACCTCCGTCCCGATGGCCCGGGCCAGGGCCGCCGTGCTCCTCTCCTCGCCGTCATAAAGGCCCATCACCCCCTCCACCACCACGGCGTCCGCCCCGGCGGCGTGCCTCCCAAGCGTCCGGCGGACGTACTTCTCGCCGCACATCCAAAGGTCCAGGTTCCGGGAGGGCCGCCCCGTCACCAGGGTGTGCAGGCCGGGGTCTATGAAGTCCGGGCCGGCCTTGAAGCCCTGCACCGTGAGGCCCCCGGCCCGCAGGGCAGCCATCACTCCCAGGGTGACGGTGCTCTTTCCGCACCCGCTGTGTGTCCCCGCTATGAGGAGCGCCATGCCCTCTCCCTCAGCCGCGCCAGCTCGCGAAGAAGCATCTCGTTCTCCCTGCGGGTGCGCACCGCCACCCGTATGTAGCCCCGTCCCATTGCCTCGAAGTTCGTGCAGTCCCGCACGGCCAGCCGGCGCCGAAGAAGCTGCTCCCGCACGAAGGCGGCGTCCCCCACCTCCAGGGCGTAGTAGTTCGCGGCGGAGGGTATATAGCCGATGCCCAGCTCGCCGAAGCGAGCCTCGAGAAAAGCCTTCTCCTTCGCCATGAAGGCCAGCGTCCGAGCGCGGTAGTCCTCGTCCTCCAGGGCAGCGGCACCGGCCCTTATGGCAAGCGCGTTTACGCTCCAGGGGTCCTTCTCGCGGCTGACTTTTTCCCTTACGCCCGGGGGCAGGACAGAAAGCCCCACCCGAAGCCCCGGAAGGGCGAAAAACTTGGTAAGAGAGCGGAGCACGACTAGGTGGGAACTCTCCACGCCAAGCACCGAGTGCTCCGGGCAGAAGTCCATGAAGGCCTCGTCCACCACAAGCATGCATCCGTGGGAACGGGCCGCGTGGGCCAGGGCAAGCACGTCGGCCCTGGGGAGAACCTCTCCCGTGGGGTTATTGGGATTGCAGAGGAAGGCCATCTGGGCACCCGGGAGCGCCCGGATGAAGTCCTCAATGCCGAGACGGAAGCCCTCCTCCCTCCGAAGCACGACATGTCGCACCTCGGCCCCCACCAGGCGGGAGGCCCTCCGGTACTCGCTGAAGGTGGGGGACGGGACGATGACCGTCTTCGGCCTCAGGGCCCGCGGGAGGAGAGAGATAAGCTCGGTGCTTCCATTTCCGGTGAGGATGCTCTGCGGTTCCAGGCCGTAACGCCGGGCAAAGGCCTCCGTAAGGGGGGTGGCCTCCGGGTCGGGGTAGTGGGTAAGAAGGGTTCCATCCAGGGCCTCCCGGAGGACCGCGAGCACGCTCTCGGGAACGCCCAGGGGATTGACGGATGCGCTGAAATCCACGATGTCCTCCGGCCCCGTGCCCAGGGCCCTGGCCATCCCGAAGACGTCTCCACCGTGGGAACCGGCTACGTGCTCCATAAAAGACCTCGCATATGGATTCCCAGGACTGCCAGCGCGAGCCCCAGAAGGGAAAGCCCCACCGTCAGGGCTGCAGCCCGCCGCCATTGAGCATGATAATCGCCGCCCATCTCCCCGCCGATGAAGGGCTTTTCCACCAGGAGCCCGCCGTAGGTGGAAGGGCCTCCCAGGCGCACGCCCAGCGCTCCGGCCATGGCGGCTTCGGGCATGCCGCTGTTTGGGCTTTTGTGGGCGCGCCCGTCCCTGAGGAAAGTGGCCAGAGCCCGCCCGGCCCGTCCCCCCGGCAGGAGCGCGGCGGCGGCCACGAGGAGGAGGCCCGTCAGGCGGGCCGGCACATAGTTGGCCAGGTCGTCAAGGCGCGCCGCCGCCCAGCCCAGCTCCCCGTAGCGCTCGTTTCGGTATCCCACCATGGAATCCAGGGTGTTTACGGCCTTGTAGGCCAGGGCCAGGGGCACCCCGCCCAGCGCGAGGTAGAAAAGGGGCGCAATCACCCCGTCGGAGGCGTTCTCGGCCAGGGTCTCGATGGCGGCCCGCTCCACGCCGTCGCGGTCGAGAGCGGAGACGTCCCTGCCTACAATGTGGCTCAGGGCCGCCCGGGCCTCCCCGAGGCTCGCGCTTTTAAAGACGGCCCCCACGCTTTGGATGAGCCCCCGGAGGGCCAGCGTGCTGGAGGCAAGCCACACCACCGCAGCCGAGGCCGCCACCGCCCACGGCCCGCCCTGGGGCAGGCGCAGAAGGCCCATGAGCAGGGAGGCCCCGGCCAGGACGCCTCCCACGACGAGGGCCACGAGCACCACACCCGCCAGCCGGAGGCGCTGCCTCATCGCACCGCGGAGGCGGCCCTCAAGCCATGCGACGGCCCGCCCCATGAGCCGCACCGGATGGGGAAGCCACCTGGGGTCTCCAAGGGCGGCGTCAAGGAGGAAGGCGAGCACTATCTCCGGCGGGGTTATCACAGGAGCCCTCCTATGAAATCCATGTCCAGGGACTCTTCGAGGCGCCGGGCCCAGCGCTGCATGTTCCGCTCCCTGACCTCCCGGAAAGCGACGGGCTCCCGCGGAGGAAGCCCCTTTTCCCGCCTGAGCACGTCAAGCATGGCGGCCCTGAATTGGTCGCCATCGAAGATGCCGTGCAGATAGGTCCCCCAGGCGCTGCCCTTTTGGGAGCCGTCGGGAAAGCTCCGCCCGTCGGAGAGACGCCTGAGGGTAAAGAGGCCCACCTCTCCCGTGCTCTTCCCCATGTGAATCTCGTACCCCCGGACCGCACAGGCGGAGCCGAAGAGGTTCGAGTGCCCCTCGCACTGGGCCGTGACCTTCTCGGGCTGGATTTCCGTCTCCACGTCCAGGAGACCCACGCCCCGCGCCTCCCCGACCTCGCTTTCCACGCCCAGGGGGTCCCTGATGGTCCGGCCAAGCATCTGGTAGCCGCCGCAGATGCCCACCACCATCGCTCTCCGCGCGGCGGCCCTCTTTATGCTTTCGGCCAGGCCGGTCTCCCTCAGCCAGAGGAGGTCCTTCACCGTGTTCTTGGAGCCCGGGACGATGAGGAGGTCGGCGTTCAGGAGGTCCGTCCGGTTCCGCGTAAACAGAAGCTCCACGTCCGGCTCGTGCCGGAAGGGCTCGAAATCGGTGAAATTGGAGATATATGGAAGCCGTACCACCACCACGCGGAGGCTCTCGCCGTCCCCCCGGGGGATGTGGCCCGAGAAGGAGAGCCCGTCCTCCTCGTCAAGCCCCACGTCCGTTACGTGGGGCACCACGCCCACCACCGGTATGCCGGTCTTCTCGCGGATGAGGTCCAGGCCCGGCCTGAGTATCTCCCCGTCGCCCCGGAACTTGTTGACCACGAAGCCCCTGATGCGCCCGGCGTCCCCGTCCAGGAGGGCCACCGTCCCCATGAAGGAGGCGAAGACCCCTCCGCGGTCGATGTCCCCCACCAGGAGCACCGGGCTCCGGGCGTGGCGGGCCATCCGCATGTTGACGATTTCCTCCCGGGCCAGGTTTATCTCGGCGGGGCTGCCGGCGCCCTCGATGAGGATGAGGTCGTGCTCCCGGCAGAGGCGCTCGTAGGCCTCCGTGACGGCCCGCCAGGCCTCGTCCCTGAAGGCGTAATAGGCCCGGGCGCTCATGGTGTCGTGCACCCTGCCCGCGACGATGACCTGGCAGCCTTTCGAGCCCGAGGCCTTCAGCAGTATGGGGTTCATGTCCGCCGTGGGCGTGAGGCGGGCGGCCTCGGCCTGAAGGGCCTGGGCCCTGCCTATCTCGGCCCCGCTCTCGGTGACGAAGGAGTTCAAGGCCATGTTCTGCGACTTGAAGGGAGCCACCCGCACCCCCCGGTCGGCAAAGATGCGGCAGAGGCCCGCCACCAGAAGGCTCTTTCCCGCGCCGGAGCAGGTGCCCTGCACCATGAGGGCCTTAGCCATGTCCCATCCTCTCCGTCATCGGATAAAGGGCTTTCATCGCGTGCGTCCCATTCCCCATCTTAGTTTCAAACACCATCTCCGGCTACCCCTGAGGCCTCGCCAATCCCCTCGGTGACGTTTCCGTTCAAGAGCTTCAGGACCGGGTAGCCCTCGTAAAACCGGACGACGTTCAGGCAGCCCGCGTCCTGCTCCAGGCGGAAGATGTTCGCAAGGGGCACGCCCAGGAACTCGCAGAGGAGCACCCGGTTCACCCCGCCGTGGGAGACCACGGCCACGGCACCTCCCCGATGCAGTGCCTGCACTTCGCGCCACCCCTGAAGCGCCCTTTCCCGGGTCTCGCGGGTGCTCTCCCCGCCCACCGGGCTGTGCTCCAGGGGGTCCCGCATCCAGGCCTCGAACTCCCCGGGAAAGCGGTCCCGTATCTCGTCGAAGGTCAACCCCTCCCACCGGCCGAAATTCCTCTCCCTGAGGGAAGGCAAGATGCGGGGCTCAAGGCCGAAGGCCCCGGCAAGGGGCTCGGCCGTCTTTACCGCCCGGGAGAGGTCCGAACAGTACACCGCCGCCAGGCTTTTCCCCCGGGCAAGACGCGCCCTCATGTGCCGGGCAAGCGCCTGGGCCTGCCCAACCCCTCTCACCGAAAGGGGGACGTCCAGGGTTCCTTTGTACCTTTTGGGGACCATGCCCTCCGTCTCCCCGTGCCTTATGAGGTATAGAGTCTCGACCATCCAAGCACCGCCAGGAGAAAAACGCTTTCGGTTATCTCGCCCTGGGCCCCCAGGGTGTCGCCGGTAAGGCCGCCCAGGCGGCTTCGGAAAAACCGGCGGAGAAAGGCCGCCAGGAGATAAAGGGCCAGGAGGACCGGAAGGTTGAAAAGAACAAAAAGAGGCGGCCTTCCGGCAAGAAGAGCCCCAAGGGACATGAATGCAAGGGCCATGGCGGTTACGGAGAAGAACCTTCCCGCCCCCGTGGATTCGATATACAGCCTTCCCAAGCCGTCCTTCCTGGCCGGGGCACCGTGGTACATGCCCGCCACCATGGACCACTTGGAGAGCATGGGCATGAAGACGAGGGCCCCGTAGAAGGCCGCAGGCCCCAGGTCGGCCAGGCTTCTCAGGGCCAGGTACTTGATACCCAGGGAAAAGACGACCGCCGCGGCCCCTATGGCCCCCACGGAGCCCTCCCGCATGATGGCGAGCTTCCTCTCCCGGTCCCCCTTGGAGGCCAGGGCGTCGAAGGTGTCCGCGAGCCCGTCCAGGTGAAAGCCGCCGGAGACGGCCGACAGGAGCAAAACGGCGAGGGCCACCGCCACGGAGGGAGGAAACAGACGCTCCAGAAGGGCGTACCCCAAAGCTGCCGCCGCCCCCTGGAGAAGCCCCACCAGGGGATAGGCCAGCACGCTCCGGGCCATGTGGGCCTCGGTGACCTCCCCTTTCACGGTGATGGGGACCACGGTCAGAAATTGCAGGGCCAGAAGAAAGCTTTTCAGGGCCCCTCCTCCTTTCCGGCCGCCTCCCGTGAGGGCTCCTCCGCCGTGCTCACGTCCGCCTCCCCGAAGGTCGCCATTTCCCTGTAGGCCTTGAGCCCGCCCTCTATGAGGAGCATGGCCAGGGCGGCCCCCGTCCCCTCCCCGAGGCGCATGTCCAGCTCCAGGATGGGCTCCAAGCCCAGCCGCTCGAGCATGGCCCGATGGCCCGCCTCGGCGGAGCGGTGCGCCGCAAAGAGGTACTCTGTCACCGCGGGGCAGAGGGCCTGGGCGATGAGGGCCCCCGCCGTGGAGATGAAGCCGTCCACCACCACGGGTGCGCGGCGGGCGGCTGCCCCGAGGCAAAGGCCCGCTATGGCCCCTATCTCCGCCCCGCCCACCTTGGCCAGGACGTCCAGGGCGTCCGAGGGGTCGGGGTCGTTCACCCTGATGGCCCGCTCTATGACTGCCACCTTGCCGTTGAGGGTGTCGTCGTCTATGCCCGTGCCCCGCCCGGTCACCTCTCGGACGGAACGTCCCGCGAGAAGCGCGGCGATGGCAGCCGAGGGCGTGGTGTTTCCGATGCCCATCTCCCCCGTGCCCATGATGCCGTAGCCCTTGCCCGCGTACTCCGAGGCCAGCGATATGCCCACCTCGACGGAGGCCACCGCCTCCTTGCGGCTCATGGCCGGCCCCCGGGCCATGTTCCTGGTGCCCCGGAGGACGTTTCTCACGATGAGGCCTTCGGTGCCTGAGAAATCATGGTCCACGCCCACGTCCACGACGGCCACGTCGGCCCCGGCGTGCCGGGCCAAGGCGTTTATCCCCGCCCCGCCCCGGAGGAAATTGAGCACCATCTGGCGTGTGACCTCCCGGGGATAGGCCGAGACCCCTTCCTCGGTCACCCCGTGGTCCCCGGCGAAAACGAAGACTATCTTCTTGGACAGGGCGGGCATCTCCCTTCCGGCGACGGCCACCAGGCGGGCGGCGAACTCCTCGAGCCTTCCCAGGCTGCCCCGGGGCTTGGTCAGGTTGTCCAGCCTGCGTTGGGCCAGAGCGAATTGTGCCTCCTCAAGCGGCGTGATGTGCCGCAGCGTCTCCTCGAGCATCTCTTCCTCCCTCTCTCTGTTTTATTCCTTGAGCTTCACCGTGAGCCCGGCCACGACAAGGTAGGCCTCGTCCGCCCGGGCGGCGACCTGCTGGTTCAGCCACCCCGCGTCATCCCTGAACCGGCGGGCCAGCGCACCCTCCGGCACGATTCCCGTGCCCACCTCGTTGGATACGATAAAGAGGGAGGCCCCCGAGCGCGCCTGCTCCAGTGCCGAGAGAAGCTCCTCCGTCCTCACCCGCACGTCCTCGCCCCGGGCCAGGAGGTTCGAAAGCCACAGGGTGAGGCAGTCAAGGACAATCGTCCCAAAGCCTTCCTCCGCGAGAGCGACGAGGGCAGAGGGCAGGGCAACGGGCTCCTCCACCGTCCACCAGTCCTCTCCCCGCTCTCTCCGGTGCCGCTCGATGCGCTCCCTCATCTCCTCGTCTTCGGGCCGGGCCGTGGCCACATAGGCCTTCCTTGCACCGGAGGCGGCCGATGCCTCCCGCAGGGCAAAGGCGCTCTTTCCGCTTCTGGCCCCGCCCAGGACAAGGACTACTTTTCCCATTTCTTCGCCCTCGCCCGCCGGCTCATGGCCCTGAGTTGCTCCAGCACGGCGTAGTAGTTCTCCTTACGGTGGGGAAACGCACACCGGGAGCAGTCCTTGAGGGAAACCCCGTTCGCCTGGAGATAGCGCGGGGTGCCCGGGCAGTCGGCGCCGTAGAGGGGACAGTAGCAGAAGAGACAGTTGAAGCGGTCCGCCTCGATGCCGTGGCAGGGAAAGTGCTCACAGCTCCGGTGAGAGAAAAAGCAACCCTTCTCCGTCATGCCTTCAGCCGCCTCCAGCTCCACCATCGGTCCCCCGCAGCAAAAAATATCCCCAGCACCCCTGAGGGGGTACTGGGGATTGCACCCTGGATCTTCATCCCCGTCCTCTCGGTCCGCGCGAGAGGAGAGCGGCACAGCCGTGGGCAGCCTTCGCAAAGTGCAAGGCGGAAACCCCGGGGCTTTTCGCCCCCCTGGTCGCCCTGGACCGTGTCCTCACCGGGCAGGTCTTCTGGCTCCCGGATCATCCTACCGGCTCCGCCTTCCCACCCCGGAAGGGTAGTGGCACGATGGAGCTTTCGTCCCCGGTTACAGCGGCGGGACCGCTCCCGACTGCGAGCACCGGCGCCAGACCCAATGAAGCGGCGCGGCACTCACGGGATTCCCTATCAAGCCCCGAAGGGCACCCGGATGACCTATTAAACCCCAGGGGGAAGAAAATGTCAAGGCAACCGTTCGCGCCGGGAGGTGAGGGGAAAAGGTGCCTGGGCACCCTAGGCACTGTAAGGATACCCTGGGGGAGAGTGATGAAAGCGGAGCGCCCCCTTTTGCATACCCATTACAAAATGAGGGAGAAAAGGCGTCTGGACACCCTGGACGCCCTGGGCACGGGTGACGGGAACTATAGGGCACCGGAGAGCCGCCGCCCCCCTGCGTACCCCGCTACAAAGTGAGGGAGAAAAGGTGCCTGGGCACCTAGCGGTTCATCATTTCCAGGAACTGCTTGTTGTTCTTGGTGCCCATGAGCTTGCCCAGGAGAAACTCCATGCTTTCCACGGTGCTCAGGGGGTGCAGGACCTTGCGGAGTATCCACATCTTGTTCAGGGTGTCCTTTTCCACCAGGAGCTCTTCTTTCCGTGTGCCGGAGGCGTTGATGTCGATGGAGGGGAATATCCTCTTTTCGATGAGCTTCCGGTCCAGGTGCAGCTCCATGTTGCCTGTGCCCTTGAACTCCTCGAAGATGACGTCGTCCATGCGGCTGCCGGTATCCACCAGGGCGGTGGCCAAGATGGTGATGGAGCCGCCCTCCTCGATGTTGCGGGCGGTGCCGAAGAACCGTTTGGGCTTCTGAAGCGCGGTGGCGTCCAGGCCGCCGGAGAGTATCTTGCCGCTGGCCGGGATGATGGCGTTATAGGCGCGGGCCAGGCGCGTGATGCTGTCCAGGAGGATGACCACGTTCCGGCCGCTTTCCACCAGGCGCTTGGCGCGCTCGATGACGATCTCGGAGACCTGGCAGTGCCTGTGCGGGGGCTCGTCGAAGGTGGAGCTTATGATCTCCTCGGCCGCGGGCACCTGCCGTTTCCAGTCGGTCACCTCCTCCGGGCGTTCGTCTATGAGGAGGATGATGAGGTGGATGTCCCGGTGGTTCTTCTTGACGCCCTTGGCGATGTTCTGAAGGAGCATGGTCTTTCCCGTCCGGGGGGCCGCCACTATCATGCCGCGCTGCCCCATGCCGATGGGGGTGATGAGCTCCATGACCCGGGTGCAGTACTCCTCGGCCTCGTACTCCAGCTTGAGCTTCTCGGTGGGGTAGTACGGGGTCAGGTTGTCGAAGAGCTTCCGCTGGATGCTCTCGTCCGGGGACCCGTGGTTGACCGCCTCCACCTTGAGGAGGGCGAAGTACCGCTCGTTCTCCTTGGGAGGGCGTATCTGTCCCGAGACATAGTCCCCCGTCCTCAGGCTGAACCGCCGGATCTGCGACGGGGAGACGTAGATGTCGTCCGGACCAGGCAGATAGCTGTAATCGGGGGAGCGCAGAAAGCCGAAACCGTCGGGGAGCTGTTCCATGACGCCGGAGCCGAAGGCGTTGCCGGCCTTCTCGACCTGGGCCTGCAGGATGCTGAAAATGAGGTCCTGCTTCCTCACGCCCGTGGGCCGTTCGACGTTCAGCTCCTTGGCAATTCTGGTCAGCTCGTCAATAGTCTTGGTCTTGAGGTCGGTAATAGAGACCGTGCTCATCCGTTGTTCTCCTTATAAAATGTCAACAGTCGGTAGTTCCGGCTATCCGATGCTCGTGCGGGGGGGATTACTTCGGAACTCTCAGTTCAGTACTAAGATACTAAAAGGCGCAGGCGATGTCAACTATTTCCGGCACTTCTTTCCGGCGGGGGCCTCCGGCCCCGGGTCGCGGGACCCTCACCCGGTAAGGCCCAGCCACTGCATCAGAACCCCGAGGAGCACGAAGACCCCGAGAAGGGCGGCCAGGGCAAGGAAGCCGCTCACGTGGCCTTCTTTTTCTTTCCGGCCGCCGAAGCGCCGTGGACCTCTTCGTAGTCCGTGAACTCCAGGATGGCCATGGGGGCCCTGTCCCTCTCCCTCTGGCGGGTCTGGACAATGCGGAGATAGCCTCCGTTTCTGCCCTTGAAGCGGGGGGCGATTTCGTGGAAGAGCTTTGTGACCCACTGCCTGTTGGGCAGGCGCGCCATGGCCAGGCGCTTGGCGTGCAGGTCTCCCCGGATGCCCAGGGTGACCAGTTTCTCGGCGACCCTGCGGGCCTCCCTGGCTTTGGGCACGGTGGTCTCTATCCTCTCGTGCTCGATGAGGGAGCCCACCACGCTCCTGAGAAGGGCCTTTCTCTGGTTCGCCGTCCTGTTGAAGAGCCGTCCCGCTCTGTTATGCCTCACCTCTGGCCTCCTTCAGTTTCTTCAGGGCCTCCTGGTCCACCTTCATGCCGAAGTTCAGGCCCATGGCGTGCAGGATCTCCTTTATCTCGTTGAGGCTCTTGCGGCCGAAGTTCTTCGTGCGGAGCATGTCGTACTCGGTGCGCTGCACCAGGTCGGCGATGGTCTTTATGTTGGCGTTCTTCAGGCAGTTGTGGGCGCGCACCGAAAGCTCCAGCTCGTCCACGCTCTTCAGAAGGTTCTCGTTGAAGACCGGCTCCTGGCCCTCTTCGGCTCCGCCCTTGTCGTACTCGCCGGCCTCCTCCTCCCTCTCGAAGACGAAGAAGGAGAGGTACTCCCTCAGGATGGCCGACGCCTGGGAGACGGCCCCGGCGGGCGAGATGCCCCCGTTGGTCCAGACCTCCAGGATGAGGCGGTCATAGTCCGTGGCCCGCCCCACGCGGGCGTTCTCCACGGTGAAGTTCACCTTGGTGACGGGACTGAAGGAGCTGTCCACGGCCAGGACGTCGACGGACAGGCCTTCCTCCTCGTTGAGCTCCGAGGGGATGTATCCCTTGCCCTTTTCGATGTACAGCTCGCTCTCGAACTCCGTCCCCTCGTCCAGGGTGGCGATGACCTGCTCGGGGTTCAGGACCCTCACGGAGGCGTCCACCTGCAGGTCGGCGCCCCGCACTTCCCCGGGCCCCTTGGCCTTCACCACGGCGGTCTTGGGCCCGCCGCCGTCCATGCTGAACTTGAGGCTCTTTATGTTAAGGATGATGTCCACGGCATCTTCCTTGATTCCCTCGATGGTGGTGAACTCATGGACCGCCCCGGCGATCTTCACCCCGGTGACGGCCGCCCCCTCGATGGAGCTCAGGAGGGTCCGCCTCAGGGCGTTGCCCAGGGTGATGCCCATGCCGCGCTCCAGGGGTTCGGCGACAAGTTTTCCGTACGTGTCGGTGAGGGTTTCCTCCTCGAACCGCATCTTCTCCGGTATCTGAAACCCTCTTTTCTTCAGATCCATAAGGCCTCCTGTGCCCTGATATATCTTTTCGGAAGGTAAGGCTCTCGGGCCCCGGGCGCCCCCTCCCTGAGGCGGCCCCTCCCGCGGGGTGCTTACTTCGAGTACAGCTCGACGATGAGCTGTTCCTGCGCGGTGACCGGTATTTCATCGCGCGAGGGGATGCGCTCCACCCGTGCCCTGAACTGCTCGCTCTCCAGGGCGACCCACCCCGGGATGCCCCGGTGCTGCGCCTTCTCCATGCTCTCGGAGACGGAGGGAATCTTCCTCCCCTTCTCGCTCATCCCGACCGTGTCGCCGGCGCCGAGCAGAAAGGACGGTATGTCCACGCGCCTGCCGTTGACCGTGACGAAGCCGTGGCGGACAAGCTGCCGGGCCTGCCGCCTGTTGTCGGCAAACCCCATCCGGTAGACCATGTTGTCCAGCCGCCGCTCGAGGAACTGCAAGAGCAGCTCGCCCGTCACGCCCTTCTTCCGGGAGGCTTCCTCGAAGTAGCGCCGGAACTGCTTCTCCATGAGAAGCCCGTAGCCGTGGCGCACCTTCTGCTTCTCCCTCAGCTGAATGCCGTAGTCGGATATCTTGGACCTCCTCTGGCCGTGCTGCCCGGGGGGATAGCGCCTGCGCTCCACCGAGCACTTGTCGGTGTAGCAGCGGTCCCCCTTGAGATAGAGCTTCTCCAGCTCTCTCCGGCATACCCTGCAAAGAGCACCTCTGTACCGTGCCATAAGCCTTTACACCCTTCTCCTTTTTGGCGGCCTGCACCCGTTGTGGGGCACCGGGGTGACGTCCTTGATGACGGAGATTTCAAGCCCCGCGCCCTGAAGCGCCCGGATGGCGCTCTCGCGGCCCGCACCCGGCCCCTTCACGTAGACCTCCACCGAGCGCATGCCCATGTCGGCGGCCTTCTTGGCGGCGGCGTCCGCCGTCACCTGGGCCGCGTAGAGGGTCCCCTTCCGGGAGCCCTTGAACCCCATGCTGCCGGCGCTGGCCCAGGCCACGGCGGCGCCGGTGGGGTCGGTGATGGTGACGATGGTGTTGTTGAAGGTCGCCTGGATGTGCGCCGCCCCGGCGGGGACGACCTTCTTTTCCTTTTTCTTGGCCCCCCTTTTCTTCTGTGCCATCTTACCCCTTCCTCTTGCCGGCCACCAGCTTCTTGGGCCCCTTGCGCGTCCGTGCGTTGGTCTTGGTCTTCTGCCCGCGCACCGGCAGGTTGCCCCTGTGGCGCAGGCCCCGGTAGCAGCCGATGTCCATGAGGCGCTTTATGTTGCCCGTCACCTCCCGCCTGAGGTCGCCCTCCACCTTGTACTCCCTGTCGATGAGGTTGCGGATCTTGACGATCTGGTCGTCGCTGAGGTTCTTCACCCTGATGTTCGGGTCGGTGCCGGTGGTCCTCAGGATGCTGCGCGAGGCCGTCCGGCCGATGCCGTATATCCGCGTGAGGCCTATCTCGACCCGCTCGTTCTTGGGCAGGTCCACTCCCGCTATTCTCGCCATGCTCCGCTCCTATCCCTGTTTCTGCTTGTGGCGCGGGTTCTCGCAGATGACCCTCACCACTCCCTTGCGCCGGATGATCTTGCACTTGGCACAGACCGGCTTGACTGACGCGCGCACCTTCATTTTCTGGCTCCTTTATTTATACCGGTACGTTATGCGGCCCTTGGACAGGTCGTACGGAGAAAGCTCCACGAGCACCTTGTCCCCGGGAAGTATCTTGATGAAGTGCATACGCATTTTCCCGGATATGTAAGCCAGGATGGTCTGGCCGCTCTCCAGCTCCACCCTGAACATGGCATTGGGCAGGGTTTCCACAACCGTCCCCATGACCTCTATGGAATCCTCTTTCGCCATCGCCCCGTAAACTGGTATTCTAGCCTTTTCACTCACTTCGCGTCAAGATCAAAGGCTCCCCGTCGGTCACGGCCACCGTGTGCTCGAAATGCGCCGCGAGGCTTCCGTCGGCGGTCACCGCGGTCCATCCGTCCCTGAGGATGGCCACGTCCGGGCCGCCCATGGTGACCATCGGCTCGATGGCCAGGGTCATCCCCTCCCTGAGCCGGGGTCCCCTTCCGGGGGCGCCGTAGTTCGGTATCTGGGGCTCCTCGTGCAGGCTCTTGCCGATGCCGTGCCCGACGAACGTGCGCACCACCGAGTAGCCGTGGGACTCCACGTGGCGCTGCACCGCGCTTCCGATGTCCGAGACCCTGGCCCCCGCCCGGACCGCCCGAAGCCCCAGGTACAGGGCCTCCTCCGTGACCGCCAGGAGCCTCGCGGCCTCGGGGCTTATCTCGCCCACCGGCAGGGTGACGGCCGCGTCGCCGTAGAAGCCCTCCATGAGCACGCCCAGGTCGATGCTCAGGATGTCGCCCTCCTCAAGCCTTCTGCCGGAGGGGATGCCGTGCACCACCTGCTCGTTGACGGAGGTGCAGATGCTGGCCGGATAGCCCCGGTAGCCCTTGAAGGCGGGCACCCCGCCCTGGCTTCCGATGCTCTCCTCGGCCCGGCGCGCGAGCTCCTCGGTGCGCACCCCCGGGGCCACCATCTCCCCGAGTTCCGCCAGGGTGCGCGCGACAATGCGGCAGGCCCTGGCCACCTTGCGGACCTCCTCCTCGCTCTTGATGATAATCACCGGCGCGCGCTCCCGGGGCCCGGCCCCGTCAGCCCCGCCGGCCCCTGACCCTCCCCTTCGTCAGGAACCCTTCGTAGGAGCGGGTCACCAGGTGAGACTCGACTTGCGAGACCGTATCCAGGGCCACCCCCACCACGATGAGAAGCGAGGTCCCTCCGAAGTAAAAGGGCACGTTGAACCGCCGTATCAGGAACGCCGGCAGGATGCAGACCGCCGCCAGGTATATCCCTCCCACGAAGGTCAGCCGGGTCAGCACCCGGTAGAGGTATTCCGAGGTCTTCTGCCCCGGACGTATGCCCGGGATGTATCCGCCGTATTTCTTCAGGTTGTCGGCCACGTCCACGGGGTTGAAGACCACCGCCGTGTAGAAGTAGGCGAAGAAGAATATCATGCCCACGTAAAGCGTGGTGTACATCCAGGTGCCCGGCGCCAGCTGCCGCGAGAGACTCTGCACCCAGGGGATGTTTATGAAGCCCGCCAACGTGGCCGGGAACATGATGATGGAGGAGGCGAAGATGGGGGGGATGACCCCCGAGGTGTTTATCTTCAGCGGCAGGTGCGTGGACTGCCCCCCGTAGACCTTGCGCCCCACCACGCGCTTGGCGTATTGGACGGGGATCTTCCTCTGCCCCCGCTCGATGAAGATGATGAACCCCACCACGGCGACCATCATGGCAATCAGGAAGACCATGAAGAAGATGCTCAGCTCGTTGGCCTGCACCAGGTTGACCGTGCTGATGACCGCCGCCGGAAAGCGGGCCACGATGCCGGCGAAAATGATGAGGGAGATGCCGTTTCCGATGCCCCGCTCGGTGATCTGCTCCCCGAGCCACATGATGAAGGCCGTCCCCGAGGTCAGCGTGAGCATGGTCATGAGCCGGAAGCTCCACCCGGGATGGGAGATGAACGCCCCCTCGGCCATGCCCTCCAGGCCCACGGCGATGAAGCCCGACTGGATGATGCTTATGCCCACGGTGGCGAAGCGGGTGTACTTGGTTATCTTCTTCCTGCCGGCCTCCCCCTCCTTGGCGAGCTTTCCGATGGAGGGGACGACCACGGTCAGCAGCTGAAAGATGATGGAGGCACTGATATAGGGCATGATGCCCAGGGCGAATATGGTGACCCGGGAGAGGGCCCCGCCGCTGAACAGGTCGAAAAAGCCCATCAGGGCCCCGCCCCGCTCGGTCAGGAACTTGCTCAGCTCCTCGCCGTTGACCCCGGGGGTGGGGATGTGGCACCCCACGCGATAGACCGCCAGGAGGGCGAAGGTCAGAATGACCCTGCTTTTCAGCTCGGCGATCTTGAATATGTTCTGAAAACTTGAGAAGGCCCCCAAATCAGATAACCTCGGCCGTCCCCCCGGCGCTCCGGATCTTCCTGGCGGCCGATTCGCTGAAGGCGTGGGCCCGCACCGTGACCGGACGGGTGAGCTCTCCCGTGCCCAGGACCTTCAGGCCGTCCTTGAGGGAGCCGAGCACCCCGCCGGCCAGCAGCTCCTCGGGGGTGACGGTCTCCAGGCCGAGGCCCTCGATGTCCTTAATGTTCAGTATGGCGTACCGTTTCCGGAAGATGTTGGTGAACCCGCGCTTGGGCAGGCGCCTCTGAAGGGGCATCTGTCCGCCCTCGAACCCGGGCTTCACGCCGCCCCCGGAGCGGGATTTCTGGCCCTTGTGCCCGCGGCCCGCGGTTTTCCCCAGGCCCGAGCCCGGGCCGCGTCCCACGCGCCTGCGCTTCCTCTTGCTCCCGGGTGCTGGCTTCAGGTCCTGTACCTTCACAGTATCCGTCCTCTCCTTCGTCGTTACCCGGCGGCCTGCTCCGTGGCGGCCTCGCCCTCCTCGCCCCGTCCGCGCAGCCTGAGCACCGCCTCGGGGTCCTTGAGGCTCACCAGGCCGTCCATGGTGGCGCGGATGGCGTTAAACGGGTTCTGCGCGCCCACGGACTTGGCCACGACGTCCTGGATGCCGCTGACCTCGAAAAGCGCCCGCACGGCACCCCCGGCGATGATGCCCGTCCCCTTGGGGCCGGGGTTCATGACCACCTCGCTGGAGCCGTACCGCCCGATAATCCTGTGGGGGATGGTGCCCTCCTTGAGGGGGAACCGGACGAGGGACTTCTTGGCGTGCTCCACGGCCTTCCTGATGGCCTCGGGGACCTCGTTGGCCTTCCCCTTGCCCATGCCCACGATGCCCCCGCCGTCGCCCACCACGACCAGGGCGCTGAAGGAGAACCTCCGCCCGCCCTTGACGACCTTGGCCACGCGGTTTATGAAGACCACTTTATCTTTCAGCGTCAGACCTTCGGGGTCTATTTTCTCCACCATCCCTCCTTGTCCTAAAACTCCAGGCCCGTCTCCCGGGCCCCCTCGGCCAGGGCCTTGACCCTTCCGTGGTAAAGATAGCCCGCGCGGTCGAAGACCACCTTCGTGATGCCTTTCTCCCGGGCGCGCCTGCCGATGAGCTCCCCGGCCTTCCGGGCGGCCGCCACGTTGCCCCCGGGGCCGGGGCCGTCGAAGCCCTTCTCCAGGGTGGAGGCCTGCGCCAGGGTGCGCCCCTGCGCATCGTCGATGAGCTGCACGTACATGTGGTTGAGGCTCCGGAACACGCACATGCGGGGCCGGCCGGCCGTCCCGCTGACGGTCTTGCGGATTCTCCGGTGCCGGCTCTGCCTCTTGAGGTTTCTGCTTGCTCTGGCCACGTTCTCCCGCTCCTTCTACTTGGCGGCCTTGCCGGGCTTGAGCCTCACGCGCTCGCCCCGGCGCCGCACGCCCTTGCCCTTGTACGGGTCGGGGGGCCTCAGGGCCCTGATGTCGGCCGCCGCCTGCCCGAGGACCTGATTGTCGATGCCGCTCAAGGTGATGGTGGTCTGCTTCTTGTCCACCTCGGCCGATACGCCCGGGGGGAGCCGAAACTCCATGGGGCGGGCGTACCCCAGGGAGAGCTGAAGCGTCTCCCCCTGCACCTGGGCACGATAGCCCACGCCCACCACCTCGAGCACCCGTGTAAACCCGTCCGAAACGCCGGTGACCATGTTCTGCAAGATGGCCCGGACCAGCCCGTGGAAGGCCCGCTCGCGCGGGGCGTCCGTGGAGCGCTCCACCAGGGCCCTGCCGTCCTGGACCCGCACGCTCACGCCCGCGGGGTGCTCCCAGGAGAGCTCTCCCTTCGGACCCGTGACGGTCAGGAGGCGACCCTCCGCGGCCACGCTCACGCCCTGGGGGATGTTCACCGGGTTCTTACCTATCCTGGACATTGCCCGACACTCCTTTTACCAGACATAACAGAGGACTTCGCCCCCCACGTTCTCCCGGCGGCAGGTGCCGTCGCTCATGACGCCCTTGGAGGTGGAAAGCACCGCGATGCCCACGCCGCCCATGACGCGGGGGATGTCCTTGCTCCCCACGTAGAGCCTCCGTCCGGGCTTGCTCACCTTCTGGAGGTTCGTGATGAGGCTTTCGTCATCCACGTACTTGAGGTTGAGGCGGAGAATCCCCTGGTTCTTGTACTTCAGAATCTTGTAGGCCCTGATGTAGCCCTCGTCCTTCAGGATTTTGGCAATCTCGAGCTTCATCCTCGAGGCGGGCATGTCCACCTTGTCCGCCTTGATGCGGACGGCGTTGCGAATCCTGGTGAGCATGTCAGCTATGGGATCTGTAAGCATTTCCTCCACCCTTCCGTGATACCGACCCTTTAGTTTTCCTCTTCACGGTGAAACCTGAAAATCCTTTATGCTCCCGGCACTCCGGACATTGCCGCGACCGTACCATGCCCCCGGCGATATATCATGAAGCCCCTTTGCCGTGAGGCGCCCCCTTCTCACGAGGCCCATATGTCACGAGTCCCCCTTCGGGAGGCACCCGCCTCCGGTCCCCGGCCCTCTACCAGCTTGACTTGGTGACGCCGGGAACCTGTCCTTCCAGGGCCATGTTCCTGAAACATATCCGGCAGACGCCGAACTTCCGCATGTACGCCCGCGGCCTGCCGCACACGCGGCACCGGTTGTACACCCGGACCCTGAACTTCGGGGGCCTCTTGGTCTTCTCTATCATGCTTTTCTTCGCCACGTTTCGCTCTCTCTGCCCCCCTATTTGCCGGCGAAGGGCATCCCCAGGCCTGCCAGGAGCGCCCTGCCTTCCTCGTCCGTCCGGGCGGAAGTGCATATTATAACATCCAGCCCGTGGACTATCTCCACCTTGTCGTAGTCGACCTCGGGGAAGATGTACTGCTCCCTGACCCCCAGGGCGTAGTTTCCGTGCCCGTCGAAGCTCTTGGCCGGGATGCCCCGGAAGTCCCTGATGCGGGGGAGGGCCAGGCTGATGAACTTGTCCATGAACTCGTACATCCTGTCGCCCCGGAGGGTCACCATGCAGCCGATGGGCATCCCCTTCCTCAACTTGAAGCCCGCGATGGCCTTCTTGGCCCGGGTGATGACGGCCTTCTGCCCGGAGACGACCGTCAGCTCGCGCTGGATGCCGTCCAGGAGCTTGATGTTCTGTATGGCCTCGCCGAGCCCCACGTTCAGCACCACCTTCTCGAGCCGCGGCACCTGCATGACGTTGCGGAAGGAGAACTCCTTCATCAGGGCGGGGACGACCTCGCCGCGGTATCTTTCCTTCAGCCTCGGTACCATGCTACTGATCGATGACCTCCTGGCATTTCTTGCACAGCCTGAGCTTCCGCCCGTCCTCCAGGACCCTGTTGCCGATGCGGGTGGGCTTGTCGCACTTGGGGCAGACCAGCATCACGTTGGATATCCTGAGCGGGGCCTCCTTGTCGATGATGCCCCCCTGCTGGACCTGCCTGCTCGGGCGCATGTGCTTCTTGATGAGGTTGACCCTCTCCACCAGGACGGCGCCCTTCCGGGGCAGCACCGCCAGGACCCTGCCGCGCTTGCCCGTCTCCTTGCCGGTCATGACCTGGACCGTGTCTTCTGCCTTTATCGTGCGTCCCATTGCCTCCCCTTAAAGGACCTCCGGCGCCAGCGATATGATTTTCATGAACTCCTTCCACCGGAGCTCCCTGGCCACGGGGCCGAAGATGCGGGTGCCGATGGGCTCCCCCTCGGCGTTTATGAGCACCACGGCGTTCTGGTCGAACCGGATGTAGGTGCCGTCGCCCCGCCGCTGCTCCTTCTTCGTCCTGACCACCACGGCCTTGGCCTTGGTGCCCTTCTTCATTGTGCCGGCGGGGTCCGCCTCCTTGACGCTCACCATGATGACGTCCCCCAGGCGGGCGTACCTCTTGCGGTACCCGCCCAGGACCTTGATGCACTGGACCTTCTTGGCGCCGGTGTTGTCGGCCACGTCCAGCCTGCTCATGTGCTGAATCATTTTCCCCTACGCCCTTTCCAAGACCTCGAGGACGACCCACCGCTTGTCCCGGCTCAGGGGGCGGGACTCCGTGATGCGCACCGTGTCGCCCACCTTGCAGGCGTTTTCGGCGTCGTGGGCCTTGAACCGCGTGACCCGCTTGACGGTCTTTCTGTAGGCGGGGTGCTCGAAAAGCCGGGTGACGGCCACCACCACGGTCTTGTCCATCTTGTCGCTGACTATCTTCCCCGTGTATTGCTTCCTGGGCATTGGCTACCTTCCCACCTCGGTTTTCTCCGTCCCGGCCCTTTCGCCCAGGACCGTAAGAAGGCGCGCGATGTCCTTCCTGACGGCCCGGATTCTCCGGGGGTTCCCTATCTCCCCCGTGGCGCTCTGGAAGCGGAGGTTGAATAGCTCCCGCCGGAGGTCCTGCTCCTTGGCCTCCAGCTCCTCCCGCGTCATGTCCCTCAGCTCCACGGCCTTCATATGACGGCCTCCTCGCGCGTGATGAACTTGGTCGCCATGGGCAGCTTGTGGGCGGCCAGCCTGAGGGCCTCGCGGGCCACGGGCTCCGGGATGCCGGCCACCTCGTAGAGGACCCGTCCGGGCTTGACCACGGCCACCCAGAACTCGGGGTTTCCCTTCCCCTTGCCCATGCGGGTCTCGGCGGGCTTCTTGGTAATGGGCTTGTCGGGGAAGACGCGTATCCAGACCTTGCAGCCCCTCTTGGCATGGCGGGTGATGGCCACCCGGGCGGCCTCTATCTGCCGGCTGGTGAGCCAGCCCGGCTCGGCGGCCTTCAGGGCGAACTCCCCGAAGGAGACGTCCGACCCGCGGTAGGCGGCCCCGCGCATGCGGCCCTTCTGCATCTTCCTGAACTTTATCTTCTTCGGCATCAACATGGCTTTACACCTGTGCTCCGGCGGTCTCGGGAAGGACGTCGCCGCTGTATATCCAGACCTTCACCCCGATGACGCCGTAGGTCGTCTTGGCCTCGGCCAGGCCGTACTCTATGTCGGCCCGGAAGGTGTGCAGGGGCACCCGGCCGTCCTTGTACCACTCGGTGCGGGCGATTTCCGCCCCGGCCAGCCTCCCGGAGCACATGACCCGCACCCCCAGGGCGCCGAAGCGCACGGAGCTGGCCACGGCCTTCTTCATGGCCCGCCGGAAGGCCACCCGCTTTTCCAGCTGAAGGGCGATGTTCTCGGCCACCAGCTGGGCGTTGACCTCGGGCTTGCGGACCTCCTTTATGTCGATGCTGACGTCCTTGCCCGTGTAGGCCTCCATGTCCTTCCTCAGGCGCTCCGCCTCGGCCCCCTTCTTGCCGATGACGATGCCGGGCCGGGCGGTGTAGATGATGATGCGCATCTTCTGCCCGTAGCGCTCTATCTCGATGCCGGAAACGCCGGCGTGGTAAAGCCGCTCCTTGATGTGCCTCCTGACGTTGATGTCCTCGATGAGGCAGTCGGCGTAGTCCTTCCTGGCGTACCACCGCGATTTCCAGGTTTTGATGATGCCCAGCCTGTTGCCCATCGGCCGCGTTTTCTGACCCAAGAAACCCTCCTTTACTCGCTCTCGCCGGTGAGGTACACGGTGATGTGCGCCGTCCTCTTCTTTATGATGTTGGCCCGCCCCATGGCCCGCGGCATCATCCGCTTCATGGTGGGCCCGTCGTCCACCAGTACCTGGGCGATGCGGAGGTTCTCCACATCGAGCCCCGTGTCCTTCTGCTCGGCGTTGGCCATGGCCGAGCGCAGGGTCTTCTCCACCACCCTGGCCGCCCTGTAGGGCATGAACCTCAGGCTGACCATGGCCTCTCCGGCGCGCTTCCCCCTGATGAGGTCGACCACCCGCCGCGCCTTGGTGGGGGTGACCCGCGCGTACTTGAGCACCGCCCTGGAGACAGCTTCTTGCACCCCTTATCTCCCCTTCTTCCCGCCGGCGTGGCCCTTGAACGTCCTGGTGGGGGAGAACTCCCCGAGCTTGTGGCCCACCATGTTCTCGGTCACGTAGACCGGGATGAACTGCTTGCCGTTGTGCACCGCGAAGGTCAGCCCGATGAACTCCGGCACGATGGTGGAGCGCCGGGACCAGGTCTTTATGATCCTCTTCTCGCCGGACGCGACCATCCGCTCCGTTTTCCTCATGAGCTTCTCCTCGACGAATGGCCCTTTTTTCAGAGACCTCGGCACTGTTTCATCCTCCTCACTTGCCTTTGCGTGCTCTGACGATGAACTTTTCCGTCCTCTTGTTCTTCCGGGTGCGCACGCCCTCGGGCCGTCCGGTGGGAGAGCAGGGCGGCCGCCCGCCGGAGCTTCTGCCCTCTCCGCCCCCCAGGGGATGGTCCACGGGGTTCATGGCCACGCCGCGCACGTGGGGCCTCCTGCCCCGCCAGCGGCTGCGGCCCGCCTTGCCCCGGCTGATGTTCTCGTGCTCGACGTTACCCACCTGCCCGATGGTGGCCATGCAGTCGGTGCGCACCAGCCGGACCTCTCCGGAGCCCAGCTTGACGTGGGAATAGTCCTCCTCCTTGGCCACGAGCTGCGCCTGGCCGCCCGCGCTCCGGACCAGCTTGGCCCCGCCTCCGGGCCTGAGCTCGATGTTGTGGACGAAGGAACCCACGGGGATGTCGCGAATGGGCATGGCGTTTCCGACCCGCACATCCACCCCCCTGCCCGACGTCAGGACGTCGCCCACCTGCACCCCCACGGGGGCCAGGATGTAGCGCTTCTCCCCGTCGGCGTAATTGAGAAGGGCGATGCGCGCGGAGCGGTTGGGGTCGTACTCCAGGGTGGCAACCCGGGCGGGAATGCCGAACTTCTCCCGCTTGAAATCAACCACCCTGTATGCCCGCCTGGCCCCGCCGCCACGGTAGCGCACCGTCTGGCGGCCCCGGGAGTTCCTGCCGCCGCTCTTTTTGAGCGGCTTGACCAGGGGCGCGTGCGGCTCCCGGGCCGTGACCTCGCCGAAGTCATGCCCCGTCTGAAACCTGCGGCCCGGCGATGTCGGCTTGTAGTCGCGGATGCCCATTTATACTCCCTCGATGAAGTCGAGCCTCTGGCCCGGCTTGAGCGTGATGACGGCCTTCTTCCTGTCGGGCCGCCGCCCGGTGGAGCGCCCGAAGCTCTTGAGCTTCCCGTGCACCTTGACCGTGGCGACCTTCTGCACCTTCACCTTGAAAATCTCCTCCACGGCCCGCTTTATCTCTATCTTGTTGGCGTCCAGGGCCACCTCCACCAGGACCTTGTTCTCCGTCTCCTTCAAGAAGGACCCCTTCTCCGTAAACAGAGGCTTCCGTATGATGGCGTACGGGTCCCTCATCCCTCTTCCTCCGCCTCGGCCCCCTTCTGCTCAAGGGCCTCCAGGGCCTCCCTGGTCAGAAGCAGCCTGTCATGGGAGAGCACGTCGTAGGCGTGCAGGTCCCCGGCCAGCATGAGGGTGACCCACGGGATGTTCCGGGCCGAGAGGGCCACGGCGGCATCCAGGTCCCTGAGCACAAGGAGCAGGCTCCCGGCCGTGAGGTCCAGGGTCTTCAGTATCTCCAGCATGCGCTTCGTGCGGGGCTTCTCCATGGGGATGCCCTCCACCACGAGCACGCTGCCCTCGGCGAGCCTGCTGCTCAAGGCCGCATAGAGGGCCTTTCTCCGGGCCTTCCGGGGCATGGCCATCCGGTAGTCCCTGGGCTGGGGGCCGAACGTGGTGGCCCCGCCGTTCCACAGGGGCGAGCGGACCGAGCCCGCCCGGGCGCGTCCCGTCCCCTTCTGCCGGTAGGGCTTGCGGCCGCCGCCGGTGATGAGCGCCCGGTTCTTGGTGGCGTGGGTGCCCTGCCTCTGGTTGGCCAGATAGGCCACCACCGCCTGGTGCATGAGGGCCTCGCTGCCGGTCAGGCCGAAAAGCTCCTCCGGGAGGCTCAGCGTGCCCGCGTCCTTGTTCTCTATGTCCTTGACCGCAACCTGTGGCATCAGTCTTCCTTGCTTATCTCCACCACCGCGTTCCGGGCCCCGGGCACCGCCCCCTTGAGCAGGATGAGGTTCTGCTCGGCCCGCACGTCCACCACCTCGACGTTTCTCACCGTCACCGTGCCGGCCCCCATGTGGCCGGCCATCTTCTGGCCCTTCCAGACCCGCGAGGGAAAGGAGCTGGCCCCGATGGAGCCGGGGGCGCGGTTGAACATGGAGCCGTGGGAGCCCGGGCCGCCGCGGAAGTGGTGCCGCTTCATCACGCCCTGAAACCCCTTGCCCTTGGACCGGCCCCGTACGGAGACCCTGTCGCCCCGGGCGAAGCCCTCCAGGGTGACCTTCTCGCCCACGGCCAGGTTGCCCATGTGAAACTCCTTGAGGAGACGATGGGGGGCGACCCCCGCCTTCTTGAAAACCCCCAGGGTGGGCTTCGTGTAGCGCTTCTCCCTGCCGTCCTCGAAAAACCCCACCTTCAGCGCCTCGTAGCCGTCCCGCTCCCTGCTCTTGACCTGCACGACGGTGCCCGGCCGGGCCTCCACCACCGTCACCGGCACGGCGCTCCCGTTTTCGGTGTATATCTGGGTCATCCCCAGCTTTCTGCCGACGATGCCCGTCACAGCTTTATCTCCACGTCCACCCCGGCGGCCAGCTCCAGCTTCATCAGGGCGTCCACCGTCTGCGGGGTAGCCTCGTAGATGTCGATGAGGCGCTTGTGGGTGCGTATCTCGAACTGCTCCCGGGACTTCTTGTCCACGTGGGGCGACCTCAGGACCGTGTACTTGTTTATCTTCGTGGGCAGGGGAACCGGCCCGCTGATGCGCGCCCCGGTGCGGTGGGCCGTCTCCACTATCTCCCTCACCGAGGTGTCCAGCACCCGGTGGTCGTAGGCCCTGAGCTTTATGCGGATCTTTTCGTTCATTCGTCCAGGGGCCCTATTGCAGTATCTCCGAGACCACGCCGGCCCCCACGGTCCTGCCGCCCTCACGGATGGCGAACCGCACCTCTTTCTCCATGGCGATGGGGGCGATGAGCT
>JARRLN010000017.1 GCA_037386965.1 Nitrospirota bacterium | reverse complement strand
CAATGCGCCGCGCAGAGACCGGACGGCTCAGGGAACAGCTCCTGGCGGTTCACGGAGTGGGCGAGGAGACGGCAGACAGCATCCTGCTGTACGCCCTGGAGAAACCCGTCTTCGTCGTGGACGCCTACACCCGGCGGGTCCTCTCCCGCCATCGCATCATGGATTACGCCGAGCCCTACGGGACGTTTCAGGCCCTCTTCCACGGGCTTTTCGCCCGGGGCGGCGCGGGCCCCCGGGGCTGGGACACGGTGCCGTTTTTCAACGAGTTTCACGCGCTGTTCGTGCAGGTGGGGAAGGACCGCTGCCGTCCCCGCGAGCCGCGCTGCCGCGGCTGTGCGCTCGAGAAAGCCTGAACGGCGGCCGGAACGGCTTTCCTATACAATAGAAGTATTCAACGACGGGAGGACATATGAAAAAAATCCTTGTGGCCCACGACGGCTCGAAGCTCTCGGACAAGGCGCTCAAGCGGGCCGTGGAGATAGCCGTGGCGATGAGCTCTTCTCTCACCGTGCTCTCAGTCATACCGGAGCTCTATCTGACGGAGCTCTCCGACATCGACCGCGGGCGCATCGTGGAGGCCCTGACCGAGGAGACGAAGACGGCCATGGAGAAGGTGCGCATCTCCCTGGCCAGCAAGCCCGTCGAGGCCAAGACCATCATCCGCCAGGGCCCGGCCGCCGAGAAGATACTGGAGACCGCCCAGAAGATGAAGGTCGACCTCCTGGTCGTGGGCTCCCACGGGCGGCACGGCGCACGGAAGTTCCTCCTGGGCAGCGTCTCCTCGAAGGTCGTGGACCACGCTACCTGTCCCGTCCTCGTGGTGAAATGAAAACGGCCAGGGCCTCGCGGAAGGGCTTCGGGTCGAACCCGAAGTTCTTCTTCACCGCGTCCGGGTCCGTGATATTGTCCATCTGAAGGAGCGCGAGCTGCTCGGAGGTGGCCAGAGCAAGCGGCGTTTTCTCAAACACCTTCACCCCCAGGCGGGCCAGGCCCGAGGGGATGTGAAGCAGGTCCTTCCGTACACCCATGGCCTCGGCCACGGCCTGAACCATCTCGTTAAAGGTCAGGTGCTCGGGGCCGCCCAACTCATAGGTCTTCCCCAGGGCGCCGGGGTTGTTCACGATATCGAGAAAACAGGTTCCCCAGTCCTCCACGAACAGCGGCTGAAACTTCGCCTCCCCCCGCCCGGGAATGGGAATCATGGGACCCGGGGACTTGATGAGCTTCACGAGCGTCCGCGTGAACCCGTCGCCCTCCCCCACCACCAGGGACGGCCTGAATATGGTATAGGGGAAGCCGGAGGCCTTCACCTTCTCCTCGGCCAGGGCCTTGGTCTTCTGGTACGGGGAGTCCGAATGGAGGTCGGCCCCGAGGGCGCTCTGGTAAAAGAAATGCTTCACCCCGGCTTGGGCGGCCTCCTCCAAGAGGTTCCCGCAGCCCTCCACGTGGATGCGCCGGTAGGTCGCCCCGTCCTTCTCCTGGAGGATGCCCACCAGGTTGACCACCATCTCCGCCCCCCGCATGCTCCCCCGGAGGGACTCGCGGTCCATGACATCGCCCGCGGCCGTCTCGAAGCCCAGCTCCTCGGCCTTCCGGGCGCTGGCGGGCTTTCTCGCCAGGCACCGGGCCTCGATGCCCTTCTCCTTGAGCCTCGTGAGAAGATGCGTCCCTATGAACCCCGTGGCCCCGGCTATGAAGATCATGGCGCCCCCTTTCGCTGTCTCTCACAATTATCGAGGAATGTCCTCCCGGCGTCAAGGGCGCCTTCCCCGGGACACATCGGAAGAAGCGGATTCAGGTTGAATCGATGCCGGGATGAAGCCAAGTCCCGCGATTACGAAACCGGCCCGCGCCGGGTGCGCGAATCCCCGGAGGACTGCGCTTCTTCCGTTAAGGTCGTATAATTCATCTTATGGCGCTCCGCAAGGACGAAATCGCCGACCTTTACCGAAAGCGCGCGGGCGCCTACGACCTCAGTGCAAACCTCTACTACCTCATCGGCTTCAGGGAAATGCACTACCGAAGGAAAGCCGTTTCGCTTCTGGACCTCAAGGGCGGTGACACGGTCGTGGACCTGGGCTGCGGCACGGGCCTGAACTTCGGGCTCCTCAGGAAGGCCGTCGGCCCGGAGGGCAGGGTCATCGGGGTGGACCTGACGCCGGAGATGCTCGAGAGGGCCGAGAAGCGCATCAGGCGAAACGGATGGGGAAATGTCGCACTGGTACAAGGCGACGCCTCCGACTACAGGTTCCCCGAAGCAGTGCGCGGCATCGTCTCCAGCTTCGCCATCACCCTCATGCCCGAGTACGACCGGATAATCCGCCGGGGCGCGGAGGCCCTTGTGCGGGGTGGACGCTTCGTCGTGCTGGACTTCAAGAGGCCCGAGACGTGGCCGGAATGGCTCGTCAGAGCCTTCGTGTTCATCACCAGCCCCTTCGGCGTCACCCTGGACCTGGCGGAGCGAAAGCCCTGGGAATCCATAAACCGCTACTTGAGACCCATGGCATTTAAGGAGGTCTACTTCGGCAGCGTGTACATCTCGGTGGGAGAGAAATAGGGCCTCACTGTTAATCGAAGGCTATGTGGAAACTGGGGCGTTTCCTGCATCTCGCTCCCTCGCCCGGCGCAGAGCCCAGCCGCACACACGAGCCCGTGTCCTTGACCCTCCGGGCACCCCGTGATAGCATCGGGCATATCGATATGCGGAGGTGGTAGAAGATGTTGACGCTGGCCGCTTTTCTTTTCGCTCTGGCGGCCCTGGGCGGGGCCACCCTGGCCTACCTGCACATGAGCGGCAAGCACGTCCCCGTCGTCCTGGCCCTGGGCCATGGAGTTGTGGCGGCCTCGGGGCTGGTTCTCTTTATCGTGGGGCTTGCACAGGTGCAGGCGGGAGGGTTGGCCATCTTCTCCCTCATCCTGTTCGTTCTGGCGGCCTTCGGCGGGCTGACCCTCTTTTCCGCTCACCTCAAGAAACGAAAGCTTCCCGTCAGGCTCATCTTTCTGCACGCCGGGGCGGCGCTGACCGCCTTCGTCCTGCTCCTGATATCCCTGGCGCTGGGGAGCACCCCCTAATAGGTTTCCGCACGCAGGGACAGGGGCCAGCTGTACGTCCCGGGTGCGACGTTCTGGGCCAGGTAGAACCTGAACCCCAGCTCCTTCGTCTCCCCGTCTTTCCCCCCCTGATAGGGCATGTGGACCAGGCCGCCCCCGCTTGCCAGCTCCACCTCCCGGCCGCCTTCGATGAGGACGATGCGGCTGAAGGGACCACCCATGCTCTGGACGTTCAGGACATAGCCCGCCGGGGTATTGGCCCTGACCCGGTACACGGTGGCCGCGCTGACAAGGACGTACCCCCTCTGGATGTCCTCCTCCGTCACCTGCACCACTGCCACTTGCCGCTGAACGTCCATTGAAACATGGGCGAGCACATAGGCGCTGACCCTGACCCTGAGGCTCCGGGTTCCCTGGGCAAAGGCCGCCTCAGCCAGGAAGAGAACACTCAGCGCCAGAAGCACCGCGCTTACTGCCTTCGTCTCTTTGGTCGCCCACTGTTTCATCATCCTTCTCCTTTCCAGTCTATACCATCTGAAGCGATTTCCATACCAGCATATAACTCTTTGTTGTATAAAGATATTTATGGGACGGGAGAGAAGAGGTGGGCGCTTTCGGCGCAGAAGGAAGGCTGGGCGAGAGACGCAGGAGCCGCAGCAAGCCGATTTTCAGCTATTTATCAAAGGCTTGGGAAAAGGAAGCGGAAAAGATTCGGGTGTGCGCTTTTCGCCCGGTGTGCGGATATGGCATATTCAGGAGAGGGAATACTTCTGCATCTTTCTGAGGAGGGCCCGCCTGCTGATGTGGAGTTTTCTGGCGGCGTGGGTCCTGTTGCTCCCCGAAAGCCGCAGGGCCAGAGCGATGTGCTCCTTGATGACGGAGTCCAGGGAATCCACTTCCGCGGAGGGCTTCGGCGGCCGGCCCTCCCGCAGCAAAGGAGGCAGGTCCTCAAGTCGTATGAAGCTCTCCGAGGTGACCATGGCCGCCTGCTCGATGACGTTCTCCAGCTCCCTGACGTTTCCCGGCCAGTCATAGGCCATGATGGCGGCCTGTGCAGGCCGCGAGATGCCCCGGATGTTCCTCCCGGTCCTCCGGTTGAACCGGTCAAGGAGCTCCCGGCTCAGAAGCGGAATGTCGTCCTTGCGCTCCCTCAGGGCGGGCACGTGAACGACGACGGGGGTCAGGCGGTAGTACAGGTCGTCCCGGAACCTGCCGGCCCGGACCTCCTCTTTGAGGTCCTTGTTCGTAGCGGCTATGACCCTGCACGCGGCCCTCAGGGAGAGGTTGCTTCCCACGGGCCGGAACTCCCCGCTTTCCAGGACCCGGAGAAAGCCGGGCTGGAAGGACAGGGGCATGTCCCCGATCTCGTCGAGAAAGATGTTCCCCTCCCCGGCGGCCTCGAAGAGGCCCTTCTTGTCCGAGAAAGCGCCGGTAAAGGCCCCCCGCTTGTAGCCGAACAGTTCGCTCTCAAGGAGGGTCTCGGTAAGCCCGCCGCAATTCAGGGCCACGAAGGGTTTCCCCGGGGAGCCCAGCTCATGCAGCGCCTGGGCGATGCACTCCTTGCCGGTGCCCGTCTCGCCGGTGATGAGGACCGTCTTATAGTACGGCGCGACGCGCCGGATGAAGGAGAACATCTCCAGCATCTTGGGGTTCCTGCCCACCACGGGCCGCGAGAGGGTGTACTTGTCGTGAAGCTCCTTTTCGAGCTTGCCGGTCTCCTTCCTCAGGGCAAACTCCTCGTCCACCTGCTTGATGACCGCAGCCAGCCGACCCGCGTCCGGAGGCCGGGTGAAATGGGCCGTAGCCCCTTCGGTGACGGCCCGAAGCTCCTCCCCTTCCCGTCCGAAGAGGATGATGGAAATCCGGGGGTCCGCCTCCCGGAGCGCCCTGGCCACGGCGGGCTCGCCCTCGACCAGGACAAGGTGATACTCGCCGTCCCTGACGTTTTCCACCAGCGGACGGTCCGGCATGGGCGCGCTGACGTCATGGCCGTTCATGAGAGAGGCCATCGCACCGTTTTCACCATTGAGAGCGTTCAGTATCTTGAGCATTTTCCCCCTACCACATGATGGTAACGGTTACGGTATCCCTGTACACGCCCACCCTCAGGAGCTGCCCCTGGGGAACCCTCCCGTAGACGTTCAGGTTTACCACCGGGACCTGCTGCCAGTTGTTCTGCACCAGGACCGTAAAGGTGCCCGGCGAGCCGTCTCCCCATATCTCCGTACTCCCAGCGTCCCGGTAAAGGTTATAGTTCATCAGGTCCCCCGCCGTGGGCCCCGTCATCTGCCGGGGGTTGAACCCCGAGGTCCCGGAGCCCGGCCCCATGGAGACTTCCAGCCTTGCCACGCCCCGGTCGCACTGAAGCGAGATGGCGGGCCCCGAAAACAGAAGGTCCGCCGCCGAGAGGTAACTGTAGTTGCCGAAGTTGATGGGTGAGGTGGAAAGCGTGCACGTCTGGGGAGGGACGGCCCACGCCCTTCCCATCGCAAGCAGAACCGCCATGCATATGACCGCTGTAACGCTCGCCCTTTTCATGACGTCACACCCCGTTCTTGCTGGCATTTCATTGTTTCCGGCCCGTTCCCATACAACAAAAACGGCTCTTCCCCTTCCGGCTGAAAGACGACCCGGAGAACGGCCAGCGCAGCATGCCCTTGACCACAAAGCCCGTCCCGGGCCTCCCGTCTCCAGGGGATAAAGCTCGCCCGAGGGAAGCCCCGCGCCACGAGATACTCCTCCGCAACGTCCGCGCCCGGGCGCGCGCCGTCCCCACAGGCCTGAACGGCAACCTTCAGGTCCCCGCTATGGCGCAGAACCCTGGCCATCCTCCTGAGGGCCAAAGGCATGTCATGGCTCGGACTGAAGCCACGCGCCGGAATGTCAAGGCAGAGGGCCATGCCCACGTAATAGGCGGGAGCCTCGGGGGCCTCGGGAGCCGCCGCATCCGGGGATGCCGCCGCCTCCGGGGATGCCGCTTCAGAGGCAGGTTCTTTGGGGGACTCATCGGGCGCCGCCGTGCCTCCTGCGCCGGAGGCGGGCCGGGCGTCCTTCTCTCCCACAACCACGGTGCCCAGGTCGATAAAGACGTCCTCCGTCTCGGGCACGGTCAGGGAGAACGCATACACGCGCCCCTTGTACCTCAGCGACGCCTTGTACGTCCCCGGCGGCACGTTCTCCACGTAGAACTCCCCGTCCCTTCCGGTGGGGAATTCCACCTGCTTGTCCCCCACCTGGACAGTGACGTCGTAGAACTCCAGAGGCACGGTGCCCCGGGCGGTTTCCACGGCGAGGAACCCCGTCACGGCCTGGAACTTCTCTACCCGAAACGAAAGGAGCGTCCCGCTTCGGTAAGGCGGAGAGACGTTGCGCTCTTCCTCCCCGATGTCGTAGTCCATGGGGATGTCCTCGTTCCTGATGGATACCTGGGTGTCCACATAGGAGCCCAGGTCGGGTACGAAAAGCCTGCCCCCCTCATCCGTGGTGCCGACGTCCTGGTTGTTGACCTCCACGTGTACGCCCTCAAGCGTGCCCACCTTCACCAGCCCGAAGCTGTCCCGCACCGGACGGGTCACGCCCACCTCTCCTCCCACGTAAACCAGGGCTCCGGAAAGCGCGAGCCTGTAAGAGTGAAAGTCGCCGTTCTCGGTCTCGGTAAGCAGGGCACTGCCCTGGAGCACCCCGTGCCGGCCGTTGTACTGCACGTACGGGTCGGTCGTGTAGAACTCCTCCCCCTCCACCTCGCGCCTCTGGACCGAGGCCCGGTAGCTCAGGCCCTCGCCGAAGGGGACGTTCCTCTGGACCTCGAGGCGCTGCGCGTTGCGGTCCTCCCCCAGCTCGGTCTCGAAGCTCACGTGCGTGCCGTTGAAAAGATGGGAGACCCCGACAAAGAAGGTGTAGGACGACTCGGTCCCCGGCAGCCCGTCTCGCTCCTGGACGTAATCGAGCCTCGCGGTAAGGTAGGTGTTCCGTCCGGGCAGGGGCCGGGTGTAGGCGGCGGCGAAGGCGGACCGGCCGTTGCCCTGGAAGGTCTCGAGGTCGGAGTAGCCGAAGGTCAGGTTGCCTTGCCGCCAGAGGTTGAACCCCAGCCCCGCGGAGAAGCTGTAGCGGGGTTTGTCGAGCTCCGAGCCGAAGGGAACGGCGTACGCACGGGTGAAGCCGGCCAGGGAGAAGCGCCCGCTCACAGTGCGTCCCACGTAGGAGTATCTGAGCAGGCCGGCCACGCCCCACTGGCCGCTGCCGCGGCTCGCGGAGGCCGAGACATCCGCAATGCCGAAGTGTCCGAGAAGGACCTTGGCCCTGGGGGAAAGCCTGTAGACGTCCCCGGCGGCTTCGGCGCTGTAGCCCAGCGTGAGGGTCCGGGTCAGGCCCACACGGTGGAAAGCGGAGAAGGCCACGCCCCCGTAGTCGGAGCTTTCCAGGCCGAAATTCCGCCTCAGAATGCCCAGGTTGTAACTGTATTCATGGACCCCGGGCTTCAGGAGCTCGCGGGTGAAATAGACGGGCTGCACGATTGTCCTTTCCCTGCCGAAGGGGTCCCGGAGGACCACCTCCACGGTGCTCGCTCCCTCGGTGGAGGAGATGTTCTTGAGGTGAAACTCGCCGGGGGAGAACCTGTCGGTGAGGATGCGGCGCCCGTCGACGGAGACCTCCAGCTCCGAGGGAAGCTCCACGGAGCCCTCCAGGGCGGGCCGCGGATACGTGACGAAGTAGGGGTCGATGCTGAACTCCTTGGAGAAGCTCACCCCGCCCATGTTCAGGCCGAGCCGGAAGTCTCCGGGCGTCGTGATGAAGTCCCCGGTGACGAGCCTCCGGCTGCTTCCGCGCCAGTCATATACCAGCCTGCTCAGGAGCCTGACGAACCTGTCCTCCTGGTCGCTGTGGGTGTACAGGCTGTCGGTAAGGGCCAGGACGCCGCGGGCCCGAAGGCCGAGCTGGTTGGTCAGGGCAAAGACGTCCGCGTGGGGGCCCGTGCTGTCCGTGTAGCTTAGAGCGTAGTTCAGGAAGGCGCTGGTGTCCTCGGGATAGTAGACCGTCCCGGGAGACCCCCGGGCAAAATCCACCGTCTGCTCCGGCAGAAGGCTCGGTGAGGCCGTGAGCGCAAGGGTGAGGGTCCGCTCGTCGAAGTCGTACCGGACGCCCTTGAGCCCGTTCAAGGAGACGTAACGCTCCCCCTCCACGCTCAGCGTGCCGCCCCTTATCTCTCTAAGACCCATGGCCTTCAAGTCCTCCACCCTGACCAGAAAATCTCCATCCTCCATGAGGACGAAGAACTCGCCCTTGGGCTCCCGGTTCACGGAAACCGACAGAACCGCCACCTCCCGGGCCAGACACGCGAGGGGGCCGGCAAATAACAGGAAGAGGAGAACGCTCGATATCCATACCTTCTTCGCTCTTTCCGGGCCCCTGAAACATCCAACGAGATGGGCCCTAACGGGGGCACCCCGTGCCGTCCACATCGACCTTCCTTCTCATTTCGACCCTGTCGGTCTTGACCTTGACCTCAAGACCCGCGATTTCCTTGCATTCCTCCGTGTCTATGGACGTCTGGTAGCTCCTCTCCGCCCCGCTCAGGAGATACCACCCGCTGAGCTCCCGCGAAAACACCTCCTCGCCCTGCGCTCCCACGCCCGTCACCTCTATGGAGGTAATCATGAAATGGACGTTCCCGCTGTCTGCGACGGTCACCCTAAGCTTCCCGTCCTTCAGGGAGACCTCTTTTATGTCGCCTGCGACCGCCTCCTTGGCCGGTGCGACGAAGACGGGCACGCCGAACCTCAGGGCCACCGTCACGTTGAAGCCTTCGGAGTCTTTTTTTCTCTGGGGAATCTCCTCCACGAAGAGCCTGTAGGTTTTCTCCACGGCCCCGGCGGGCGCGTTGACGCCCACCCGGATAAGCCTCTTTTCCCCCGGTCCGAGAACCATGACCTTGGGAAAGAAGACCAGCTCGTCGGTCTCGGCGTACTGGTCCTTGCCGCGGGCGTCCTGCGTCCAGCGGACCGCGCTGACCTGAAGGCGGACGCTCTCGGTCCCTTCGTTGATGAGGTTGACCGTGCCGCTCCTTTTGTTCTTGTCCAGGTCCACCCGGACGGGGGTCACCCTGAACTGGGCGGCATAGGCCGCCTGCCCCAGGACGCCCAGGAAGAAAAGAACGCAAAGGGCCATGGTCCCGAACCTGTGCCCTCCCCGGAGACTTCTTTTCAGAGCCACTCTGCTTTTGCCCTCCTTTGTTGGGAGGCCCGGAAAAGGCCGCCCCGCATTCATCGCTCTATGACGATGAAGACCGTGTCTTCATACGCTCCCGCTAAAACGTTCTCGTAGTCCCTGCCCGAGATGTGCCCGCTCACTCTGAGAACGCCGTCCCCTTCCTCCCCGGGGATGGTCCCCGGCTCGGGCGTCAGCCCGATGACGTAGGGGATGCTCTCCATGGGCATCTCCGTATGCGTGAGAAAGCTCGTGGCCTCTTGCTCCTGCGCGCCACCCTCCGCCGATTCGATGAAGAAGGAAGCCGGACCCGTCACGCCCGTACAGACATAGGAGACCCGGGAGTCGGCACTGACGTCCATGGGGCTTGCGGGGTCCAGGGGACCGAAGGTCAGAGCCGCCCCGCTGATGGAAAACGAACAGGACGACTGCCTTGCGACAAAGGCGGTCACCTCCACCCTGTGGGTCTTCTGCCCCCTTCCCACCGTGGGAAGTACAAGGAGAAGGAGAAGAATCACCAGGACCGGAAGGAGCATCCGCATGCCTTCGCCGGCCGGAGAGGGCCCCCAGGCGGCCCTGCGGCCCCTCCGGAAAGTCCCTATCCTTTTCAACCCTTTCATGGCCCTTCGTTTCCCTTTCAAAAGAGAGGGGAGACCTTCCGGACCCCCCTCCCCTTTCGGCTCCTCCGGTTAGTACGTGATGGTGAATACGATGGTGTCAGAGTATGCCCCCGCGGGCTTGCTCTGTGCGCCATTTGCCGGTACCTGGGCGGCGAGGTTCATCGGGGTCTCGTCAACACCCGAGCCGACAAGCGGACCGGCATTATACGTGAACGTGTAGGGGATCAAGTTGCCGCTGCCGTCGGTCATCTGCGGAGCGCCGGCAATGTCGTTGGCACCCGCGTCGTCCGTGATGGTATAGCTCAGTCCGTTGGTGCAGTTGATGGTGGGCTGGGTCACCACGCCCACCACCACGGGATGGGCGGCGGAGGTCAGGTTGCCGAAGGCAATGGACCCCCCGCTGATGGTGCACATGCCCAGCACAGTGGCACTGACAGGCACGTTGCCCTGCGTCTGGAAGGACATGGCCGGGGCCGCCCAGGCCACCAGGGCCACGATAACCAGAATCAAAACCGTTTTTCTCATTTCATCAACCTCCTTTTCTCGTCCGCTGCGATTCAAAAACCCTTTCTGGCCCCGAAGAAGCAAATTCAGTACCAAAGGCAGCGGAACGACCCTAACATCTTGTTTATCCAGAATAAACTTCGTTTGGGTGCTTTGGCACACCTTCTCGCTGACCGGAGGGAGCTGGAAACAATTGACAAACTGTCCATGACAAAAACTGTCATCTTACACAGGCCCGATGGGCCGAATGCGGCTTTTCACACACTCCGAAATGTCCGGGACTGGCAAGGCGAAAGGACCGGCCGGGGCGAGCGTTTGACAGCCCCCGGCTTCCATGCTAAAGGGGAAGAAACGCCGGCGAAGTTTCTCATGAGCCATGAGAGGGGGGGACTTGTGGGTGCCGCTCTTTCAAGAATAGTTCCGTACGCCCTTCTTGTCCTGGCCGCCCCGACCCTGGCCCTCATTGTCGAGCCCTCTTCGGAGAAGGCCTTCGTCGTGGAAATGGCCAAGGGCCTCGCCCTCATGGCCTTCGTCGTCCTGATGCTCCAGCCCATCCTGGCGGCCCGGATAAAATGGATGGAGCGCCCCTTCGGTTATGACATCGTCATCCGGTTTCACAAGTTCATGGCCGTCCTGGCGGCCTGCGTGCTGGTCGCCCACCCCCTGCTGCTCACCCTGGGCATCGGGGCCAAGGTCCTCGTGGGCGTCACGGTGCCCTGGCCCGTCTGGCTCGGGCGGGCGACCCTCCTGCTGGTGCTCTTCAACGTGCTGGTGAGCGCCTTTCAGCGGAGGCTTCGCATCGCGTTTGAGCGCTGGCGCGCCCTGCACGGCATCCTGGGCCCGGCCATCCTGGTGTTCATCTTCACCCACAGCATGCTCCTGGGAGACGACCTTCAGAGCAACGACGCCCTCCGCACCCTCTGGATTGTCCTCCTCGTGGCGTCGTTGTCGGTCTTTATCTACCACACCATGTTGAGGCCCATCAGGCTCGCTCCGTACAGGGTCAGCCAGGTCATCGAGGAAGCCCCGAAGGTCTGGACCGTGAAGATGACCCCGCCTGAGGGGGGACGGATATACGATTACGCACCCGGACAGTTTCACTTCGTCACGTTTCACCGCAGGGAGGGGCTTCCGGAGGAAGAGCACCACTGGACCGTCTCCTCGAGCCCGACGGAGCGCGGGTACGTCAGCTCCACCATAAAGGCCCTGGGGGACTTCACCTCCACCATCGGGCAGACCAGGCCCGGCGACACCGCCACCGTGCAGGGGGCCTTCGGCAGGTTCTCCTACGTGTTTCACCCCGGGGAGAAGGACCTCGTTTTCATCGCAGGCGGCATCGGTGTGACCCCCCTTATGAGCATGCTCCGCCACATGCGGGACACGAAGGCCGACCGGGACGTCCTTTTTCTCTATGCCAACAGAACCTGGGATTCCGCCGTCTTCAGGGAGGAGCTGGCGGAGATGGAAAAGGCGGAGCACCCCCGCCTCACCCTGGTCCACGTGCTCCGGGACCCGCCGGAGGGCTGGCGAGGGGAGCAGGGGCACATCACGGAGGAGATGATAAGGAAATACGCCGGCGAAAACCCGGCCGGAAAGGGTTTTTACGTCTGCGGCCCGCCCGGCCTGTTAAAGGCCGCCATAGGGAACCTCACGGCGATGGGCGTGCGGGACGGGCAGATTCACATGGAAATATTCTCTTTCCTCGATTAGGGTGAGGCCGTGCGGATAACGAAACTCAGGAAAGTCCTCTACGCCCTGGCGGCGGTCCTCCTGGCGGCGGACCTTCTTTTCGCTGTTATCAGGGCGCTCCACTAGAGGGAGCAGGAAATCTCCGGAGGGCGCTCCGCCCAGCGGCCCACGTTCCTGAGGACGGGCCCGGGGTTGGGGAAGGCCTCCATGAAGAGCCTGTGGTAGAAGCACTCCTCGGGGGAGCGCAGGAAGGTCTCGGGCCACTTCTGCCGGTACGCCTCGGCCTGGGCCTCGCTCATCGTCCCGGCGAGGCTTTCCTCGAGCAGGTCCACCGCCCCGCTTCCCTCGTCGAACTGCTCCTTCTTCCGCCAGATGATCTCCCGGGGCAGGAGGTCCTCGAAGGCCTTCCTCAGTATCCACTTCTCCACCGGGGGCTCCCCCCTCAGCTTGTGCCGGGCGGGAATGCGCATCCCCAGCTCTATCATGGCCAGGTCCAGGAAGGGGACCCTTCCTTCGATGGACTGGGCCATGGTCATGCGGTCCACCCGCTGGAGGTTGACGTTGTGCAGTGCGGAGACCGAGCGGCGGAGCTCGCCGTGCAGGAGGCCGTCGGCCTCGATGCCCTTGTAGTACGTGTAGCCGGCGAACAGCTCGTCCGCGCCCTCCCCGGTGAGGATGACCTTGACGTGCTCGGCGGCCAGCCTCGAGGTGAAGTAGCAGGGAAACCCGCTGCGCACCAGGTCCTGGTCGAAGGACTCCAGGGAGTAGATGATGCCCGGGAGGCTTTCCCTGAGCTCATGGGCGGTAAGGATGTACTCGTGGTGAATGGTGCCCAGGTGGCGCGAGACCGTGCGCGCGGCCTCCAGGTCCCTGCTTCCCTCGATGCCCACGGAGAAGGTGTGCAGCTCATCCAGGTGTTTTCTGGCCAGGGCGCAGATGATGCTGCTGTCCAGGCCCCCCGAAAGGAACGCCCCGACGGGGACGTCGCTCATCAGGCGCTTTACCACGGCCCTCTCCAGGGTCTCCCTGAGCTCCTGCACGTGCTCCCCCAGTGCCCTGTCCTCCGCCGGGATGTCCGGCACCGTGTAGAACCTGCGGAAACCCTCCCCGGAGTGAAAGACCGTGCCCGGCGGGAACTCCTCGACCTCCTCGCAGAAGGAGGCCAGGGCTCGGAGCTCGGATGCAAAGCAGAGGCCCTTCCCGTTTCTGCCCAGGTAGAGGGGCTTGATGCCGATGGGGTCGCGGGCGGCCACCAGGTGGGGGCCGTCGGCTATGACAAAGGCGTACATGCCGTCCAGGTGCTCCACCACGCGCGTGCCGTGCTCCTCGTAAAGATGCAGAATGGCCTCGCTGTCGCTGGTGGTGCGCAGCCGGTGCCTCCCGGCCAGGGCGGGCCTCAGCGCGGGGAAATTGTAAATCTCGCCGTTTGCCACGATGGCCATGGTGCGGTCTTCGTTATGGATGGGCTGGTTTCCGCCTTCGGGGTCCATGATGCTGAGTCTCCTGTGGCCGAGCACGCCGTGGCCGCCGGGGGAGACGAACAGCCCCTCTGCGTCCGGGCCCCGGTGCGCCAGCAGGCCCATCATCTCCCTGACCGTGTCCTCCTGGACGTCTCCCCACATCCCCGATATGCCGCACATGTCTTTTTTCTCCTTATTTCCTTACCGTTATCACGCCGGCGAAGCCGTGCCCCGTGCCCTCCCCCGACTGAAGCTCCATCTCCAGCCGCCTCAGGGCGTAAGCAAGCTGGGGCTCGATGATGTTCGCCCGGGCGTCCCCCGGGAGGTCCCCGGTCGTCTCCACGACCCGCTCCATGGTCGAAACGGCCCGCCGGAGAGGCTCGGGATAAAACTTGTACAGGTCCGGAGAGGCCGCCGCGCCCTTGCCCCCTTCGCCGCCGAAGGCCGAGAGAAACTCGATGACGTGCACCACCAGGGCGTTCCAGGCCAGGAAGAACTTCTCGAAATACGCGTTCAGGGCGGGAAACCCGTTCCGGGGATGGTAGTCCATCAGGAGGGCCGTGAGGTCCGTGCGCGTGTTGGGCTCCAGGAGGGAATTCACCGCCTGCCTGACGGCCGGGCAGTGCCTGTTGTACTCGGCCGTATCCATGTGCCGCCCCACGAAGATGGACCGGTCGAAGAACCGCTCCACCTCCAGAGTCACGCCGGAGAGGCGGCCGGCCTCCTCCACCACCGCCAGGGCGTCGGCCCGAGAGAGCAGCCTCAGGGGAAAGGACTGTATCTCCACCTGGCTCCGTTCCTCCGGCGGATAGATGTAGGATATCCTGTAATCCATGAAGTAATCGTCCCCGCCGGCCTCCGTCCAGAGGTCCTGCCATTCGTAGGAGTAGCGTCCCAGCCAGTCCAGAACCACCAGGGCCCCCGGGGCCGCGTGACGCGCTATGTCGGCCAGAAGCCGCACCGTCTGCTCCGTCGTGAAATGGGAGACGGTCCCGTAGGAGGTGAAGTACACGTCGTAGGGAGCGTCCCTCCCCAGGCGAAGCCCCGCGGAGAAGTCCCCGGCTTCGAAGGCGATGCGCTCGTCCCCGCCGTAATACTCCGAGGCCTCGGCGATGAGGTCGAGGTTGATGTCTATCCCTTTGTACAGGCCCAGCATCTTCTTGTCCATCAGCTCCACGGCGTATTCGTACAGGCCGGGTTCCTTGGCGGTCACGCCGGTGAGCAGGTCATACCCGTCGCCGACGCCGCATCCGAGGTCCAGCACCCGGAGCCGCTCGAGCCTCCGGGCCTTGGCGTCCACGATGTCCTTGAGGTACGACCTCAGGAAAAGGCGCGTGACCTCGTCCTCCCAGAAGCGCCGGACGTTGTCGTACTTGCCGGCCAGGCCGGTCCGCTTCGCGTACTGGCCGGTGCCCGCCGCCTCGGAGTATGGGGCCTGCTTCTTCTCGATGCTCCCCCTGTGGTGGCTCACGCCGCCTGCTCCCCCGTGTAGTCCACGGCCTGGAAGGCGTCGGCGCAGTGCACATCGGCCCCTATCTTCTGGGCGAACTCCGGGGAGGTGGGCGCGCCGCCGACGAGCACCTTCACGGTGTCCCTCATGCCCGCGCTCTCCAGGGACCGGATGACGTTTTCCATCTCCCGCATGGTCGTGGTCAGAAGCGCGGAGAGCCCCAGGAAGCGGGGGCCGTGCTCCCGGACGGCCTGGACGATCTTCTCCGTGGGGACGTCGGTCCCCAGGTCCACTATTTCGTAGCCCGCGCCCTTGAGCATGATGGAGACGATGTTCTTGCCGATGTCGTGCAGGTCCCCCTTCACCGTGGCGATGAGAAAGCGGCCCTTGCTCTGCACCCCCGCCCCTTCCAGGTGCGGGGCCAGGATGTCCATGGCCTCCCCCACCGCCTCGGCCGAGGCCAGCATGTCGGGTATCAGGTACCGGCCGCTCTCGAAATACCCGCCCACGGCGTTCATGCCGCCGGTCAGGCCGTCTATGATGAGGGCCTTCAGGTCCGCCTCCCTGTCGATGGCCTCCTCCACAAGCTCCACCGTGGCGGGCTCGCCTTCGAAGCCCTCGTCGAAGCCCTCGTCCTCGGCGGTCACCCTTCCCTGGATGACGTTGGTCCGTATTTTCTCTATGAGTTCTGCTTCGCTCATCGGTTTCCCTCCTTGATCATTTCCTCGCGCGCATCCTCCCGGAGCCTCCCGAGGATGCCCGGCACACCCTCGAAAACGGCGTCCTTGACCTCCCCGGGCAATGCCCTCACGGGGCGGCTCCAGAGCTCCTCCAGCCGGGCCAGGGCCTTCTCTATGACCCCGTCGGTGCCGTCCGCCCCCTCGAAGGGATAATGCGCGTACACGCTCCCGTCCCGGAGGCCCCGCCTGACAAACCGCACGTAGAGTTTCTGCCTCGAGGCCATGACCTTCCGTATCTGCTCCAGGGAGGCCCCTATGTCTTCCTCCGAGACCCGGGGGCTCTCCAGGAACATCTTGACCATCCCGATGTGCTGGTTGTCCAGGACCGCCTGCACCGGGCAGAAGACGTTCGTCCTCTCCAGAAGCCCGAAGGCATAGTGGATGTACTGCGCGCCGCTCATGGCCACCGGGAGGTAGGTGAAGATTTTCTCCAGGGTGGCCTGCATCCCGGGCACCGAGGAGTCTCCCACCCCGGCGGTGGAGTAGCACGGCACGCCGTAGTGGCGGGCCATCTGAACGCAGTCGACGTTATACCGGTTGAACTCCGGCGCGCCGTACATGTCATGGAGGTTGTCCATCCGGGAGCGGACGGGGACGCTGCCGTAGACGACGGGCGCGCCCGGGTTGACCATCTGCGAAAGGGCGATGCCCGAGAGAATCTCGGCGTTTATCTGGGCCACCATGCCCGCCTCCTGCACGGGGGCCGTCGAGCCCCCCTGCGGAGAGCTCGACACCACGAAAGGCACCTCCCGGCGCGCGAACTCGATGAGTTTCTGCGTGGCGTCGTCCACCATCTGAAGGGGGCTTTTCACCGTGCAGGTGATGAAGGAGACGACGGGGTTGTCCTTGAGGGCCTCCTTGCCCCCGGCTATGAGCTCGGCCATCCTGAGGACGTTGTCCAGCTGAGAGAGGCTGGTGAGGCCCGCCATCACGTGCTTCGTGGTGTTCGCCAGGGAGGCGTAGAACTTGTTGACGTCGTGGTTTTGCTCCGTGATGTCCTCGTCCTGAACGTTCACCGGCCGGATGAAGAAGTCCAGGTGCTCGAGCTGCTCGGCCAGGCGGGCCGCCCGGGCCAGGCGAGCGACCGTCCCCCGCCGCTCGGTAAAGACCGCAAGCCGCCTCCTCCGGGACGGGTCTTCCTCGCTCCGGAAAGTCTCCATGTGGGCGTCCAGCCAGATGTTGGTCTCCGAGCCGCTCCCGAAGTACACGCGGGGCAGCCGGGCGTCCAGCACAAGGGCGTTTCTGGGGTCCCGGGCGCCGAGCTTCACCCGCGAGGGCGCCCGCTTGACCGCCTCGCCCAGGACGGCGCCGGGTATCTTCACCCTGAAGGAGCGCTCGTCCTCCCGTGTGACCGCACAGCCGTTTCGCGCGAAAACGTCCGCCGCCTCGTCGTTGAAGCACTGAAGGCCCACCTCATCGAGAATGCTCCGGGAGGCCCTGTCCAGCCGTTCGCGCTCCTCCCCGGACAGCCTCTCAAAGGGGCTCCGCACGACCACTCCCTGCCTGAATCCCTCACCCATGGACTTTCTCCCTCCTCTCCGCCGCGCGCCGCGCCGCCCGGGCGTACCGCCTGCAGTGGCGGTCCCGGCCGAGCAGGGCCTCTCCCGCCTGCACGGAAAGCATGAGGTCCCCCTGCAAGGGGTTGACGATGAGGGCGTCCACCTCCAGGTACTGGGCCATGTGCAGCATGGCCTGGTTGACGAGCCCCCGCCGGGGAAGCCCGAAGGAGACGTTGCTCAGGGCCAGCACCGTCCGGGCCCCGGGAAACTCTCTCTTTATCCCCGCAAGGGTCTCCAGGGTGGTCTTCCCCCCGGTTATGTCGGTGCTCACCGGCATCACCAGGGGGTCGAAATAGATATTGCCGGCGGGCACGCCGTGCTCCTCGGCCCCCCGGAGGAGCTTCTCGCACGCCCGGAGCCGCGAGGCCGCGTCCCTGGGTATGCCGGATGCGTCCATGGCCAGGGCCACGACCGGCAAGCCGGCTTCGCCCACCAGGGGCATGACCTCCGCCATGTTCTCCTCCGTGGCCTTGACGGAATTGACCAGGGCCGCGCTCTCCCCGCCGGCCTCCAGGCCCGCCCTGAGGACGCGGACATCCGCGCTGTCTATGCAGAGCCCGGCCCCCGTGGCCTCCTTTACCAGGCCCACGAGCCACTGGATGTCCTGTATCTCGTCCTCGGCCGTCCCCTCGCCCGTGCCCACGTTGATGTCCACGACGTCGGCCCCCGCCTCCACCTGGCGCACCGCCAGGTCCACCAGGGCCTTGCCGTCGTGCTCCAGTATCAGGTCCCTGATGCGCGGGATGGTTCCGTTTATGTTCTCGCCGATAATACGCATGCCTTAGATAACTCCCCGCACGAGTCCCGGTATCTCCTCGCGCACGCGCTCCATGAGAGAAACCGGCGGCACGGGGGTTGCCGGCCCGGACAGGACCTCCCGCACCCTCTGGAGAGCCTTTGCCCGCGTGTCCGGGGCGCCTCTGTCGAGCCACTCCTTCCGGGGGCTCCGGTCGCAGAGCCCGGGGAGGAACTGCTCATGGCGCATGTGCTTCCTGGTGTGCCGCACCGAGACGTAATGCCCGCCGGGGCCTATCTTCTTCATGACGTCGAAGGCCAGGGTCTCGGGGGTGACCTCGATGCCCTTGACCGCGCGCATCGCCATGCCCAGGATCTCGTCGTCGATGACGTATTTCTCCAGGCTCGCCGTCATGCAGAACTCAAGCAGCCCGGCCGCGTCGTGGATGTAATTGCCCCCGGCAAGGGCCACCATGAGGTTGGTGACGGCGGACTCGAAGCCGGCCTGGGCGTCCAGCGTCTTGCTGTCGGACATCCCGGCCGTGGCATAGATGGGCAGGTCGTAGTACTGGGCAAGCTGGGAGGCCGCGGCGTTCATGAGGCCCATCTCCACCGCCCCGCTCAGGTACTTGAGGTCCTTCATGTCGCTGATGCTCGATATGCACCCGTACATGGCCGGCGTGCCGGGGTTGGCAAGCTGGGTGAGCATGATGCCGGCCAGGGTGTCGACGTTCTGAACGACCAGGTTGCCCGCCAGGGTGATGGGCGCGGTGGCCCCGCACAGAGGCTCCACGGGGGTGATGACCGGGATGCCCGCGCGGGCCACCTCCAGGGTGAGCTCGCTGTAACGGTCGTCCAGGACAAAGGGGCTGATGCCGCAGCAGGTGACCATGGAGACCAGGGGCCTCTCCCTCAACCGGCGGGCGGAGCCGGCCAGTATTTCGGCCATGCGGATGACCTCGCGGACCCCCTTCACCGTATAGACGCCCCCGGTGACGTGCTTGCCCTGGTAGGCCAGGGCGGCGCCGAAACGGTTGACGTCCACGTGCTCCTCGGGCACGTCGCCGGGGTAGACCGGGAGCATGAAGAAATGGATGTTCTCCAGGGTGTCCACAAGCCGGGCGATGTCCCTGAGGTCCGAAAGGGTCGCCCTTCTCTTCTCGTTGCCGCCGGGTTCGAGGACATACAGGGCCGTCCCCCCCGTGCCCGCATAGACACGCGTGCCGCCCACCTCCAGGGTGTGCTCGGGCCGCTGCCCGTACAGGTCTATGTTCCTGGGCGCCCTGCCCACGAGGTCCATGACCCTGTGGGCGGCGATTTTCACAAGGGCCTCTTCCCTGTCCACGCGGGCGCCGGCCGCGGCGAAGAGCTCCAGGGCCTCCCCGTTGTTCACCCTGATGCCCACCTCTTCGAAAACGCGCATGCTGGCATCGTGAATCTGCCGGACGTCCTCGTCCGAAAGGGGGCGATACACGCCGCCCGGAAGGCCCTTGGCGGCGGAACCCCTTTTCGTCTCCCGTGTTATTCCGCTTATGGTTTTCATAGCCTCCCCCTCGTGTTCAGGCGCGCCGCATCCGGCACGTGCGAAGATTGCACAGCACGCACGGGTTTGCCGCGCCTCTGGTGGTTTCCTCCCGGTCCCCCAGGCCGAAGATGCCCGTAACCGACTTCCGGGGGTTCATGAGGGCCGTCTCGCTCAGCGTCACACCCACCAGCGAGCCATCAACGATATCGAAGAGCTTTCTCTGTTCCTCTACCCGCCAGTCGCAGTACCCGGGGCTGAACCGGAGTGTCACGCCCTGCCCTCTTTCCGCCGCCTCTTCGTCCCGAAAGCGCTGAAACCTCTCCACAACGCCCTCCGCCGCGGCCGAGCCGATAGCATCCAGGACACTGGCGTCGGCAATCCTTCCCGCCTCAAGGGCCTCCTCGACGAGGGCGTCCATGCCCGGCCCCACCGTGGCCAGAAAGACCACCGCCCGCCGGCAGCCCGAAAGGGAAGCGGCCAGCTTTGGGCTTGCCAGGCGCACCCCGTCCTCCAGGCGGACCGCGCCCCGTGCGGCCTCGCTGACCTGCCTCTCGGCGAAGAGAACCCGGGGCTCCATGACCTCGCGAGCGCGCCCCGCGAGCCGCTCTACCAGGGCCTGCGTACGCCGCGAGGGCCTGCTTCCGTGCGCATCTCCCAAAAGACGATAGACCTCCCCGGACCGCACCCCGGAGGGAGCCTCGAGAAGCCCTGTATCCTGTGTCCCGGTGTCTCTCATGGTTTCCTTCAATTCCATCTCCGTAAAGAACAAAATGCCCTCGTTACCACATGCACGGCATCGTGAAAAAAACCCCCCCGATTATTAATCAATTGTTGAAATTAGTGTGCGGGCGGAGAAGCGGCGCTAAGGGTACTGGTAATAGATGAGCAAGGCCTCGGTGACAAGCATTTTGCATTATAACAGAACGGGGGCGAGAAGTAAAACTTTGAGGCCCCGCAACGAGGGCGGAGAACGCCGAAAACCCTTGTGGGACAAGGTTTTGCAAGGCATCACCTGAAAAAAGAATAAGGGCCTTGACCGGCACTGCCTGCGGCCCTCGGAGAGGCGGCACGAAACCGCCGCTCGCCGGCTCCGTGCCGCCGGGCCGAAGACATGGCGGACGTGGAAATTCCATTCCGTTCGCAACCCTTTGCCCTTATGCTACAATGACCGAAACCCGCGGGAGGGCGGCATGGCCGAGGACCTCGAGCTGAAGAAATCCAGGATCCGCGAGCTCATAACGGGGCGGCGGTACGCCGACCTCCGGGCCACCCTTACCGAAATGCCGCCGCCGGACCTCTCGGACCTGCTGCTGGACATGGAGAGGTCCGAACGCCTCCTCCTGTTCCGCTTTCTGCCCCGGGAGCTGGCCACGGAGGTCTTCTCCCACATGGACGCGCCGGCCAAGGACGTCCTGCTGGAGTCGCTCACCGACAGCGAGGCCCGGCGCCTCCTGGCCACCCTGAGCCCGGACGACCGGACCCACTTCCTCGAGGAGGTCCCCGGGCTGGCGATACAGCGCCTCCTGAACCTGCTCAGCCACAACGACTTCCGCGAGGCCATGCAGCTGCTGGGCTACCCCGAGGAGAGCGTGGGCCGCCTGATGACCCCGGATTACGTGGCGGTCAGGCCCGACTGGACCATCGAACAGGCCCTGACGCACATCAGAAAGAAGGGCATCGAGAGCGAGACCATAAACATCATCTATGTGACCGACCGCTCCTGGAAGCTCCTGGACGCCCTGGAGCTGAAGAAGCTCATCCTGGCGGCGCCGACCGGCACCGTGGAGTCCCTCATGGACTACTCCTTCACCGCCCTGCCAGCCGATGCCGACCGGGAAGCGGCCGTGCAGGTCATCGCCCGGTACGACCTGGTGGCCCTGCCGGTGGTGGACTCCCAGGGCGTGCTCCTGGGCATCGTCACCGTCGACGACGTCCTGGACGTTGCCGAGCAGGAGGCGACGGAAGACTTCCACCGGACGGCTGCGGTGGAGCCCCTGAGGGGAAGCTACAGGGAAAGCGGGGTGTGGCTCCTCGTCCGAAAGCGCATCGGCTGGCTCCTTTTTCTCATCGTCATCAACCTCGTGGCCTCCGGCATCATCGCGGCCCACGAGGAGATACTGGCCGCGGCCATCGCCCTGGCCTTCTTCATGCCGCTTCTGAGTGCGGCGGGCGGAAACGTGGGCGCCCAGTCGGCCACCATCGTCATCAGGGCCCAGGCCACCGGGGACATCAAGCTCGGCCAGTGGCTTATCACCGTGGCCAAGGAGCTCCGGGTGGGAGTGTTCCTCGGCATGATGATGGCGGCCGTCGCCTGGTTCGTCGGCCTCATCTACGGCGGGCCACAGGTGGCCCTGGTGGTGGCCCTGTCCATGCTCTGCAACGTTCTTTTCATAAACGTCCTGGCGGCGGTCATGCCCTTTGTGCTCACACGGCTGGGCCTGGACCCGGCGGCGGCCTCCGGCCCCCTCATAACCTCGATGGCGGACCCCATCAGCCTGCTCGTCTATTTCTCCATGGCCGCCTTCCTCCTGCACTTGCATACCTAGGGAAAAGGCGGCCCTTCCAGGGAACCGGGGTTCCTTGTTTTATGCTATCTTAAAGTCCTGGGCCGCCGCCCCGGCCGCCCCGGGACGGCGGGGGCCTCGCCTTGTCCCGGGCGGAGGGCGGGGGATATAATAAATGTCATTTCCCCGAGGAGGCGTGCCGGTGGAGGAAAGGTACGTGCCCGAGCGGGTCGAGCTCAAGTGGCAGGAGCGCTGGGCCCGCGAGGACGCTTACAGGACCCGCCAGGAAAAGGGCAGGGAGAAGTTCTACTGCCTGGAGATGTTCCCCTACCCTTCGGGGAAGATCCACATGGGCCATGTGCGCAACTACGCCATCGGGGACGTCATCGCCCGGTACAAGACGATGCAGGGCTACAACGTGCTGCACCCCATGGGTTGGGACGCCTTCGGCCTTCCCGCCGAAAACGCCGCCATCAAGGAAGGCGTCCGGCCGGCCGCCTGGACCTACGAGAACATCGCCTCCATGAAAAAGCAGCTCACCCGCCTGGGCCTGAGCTACGACTGGCGGAGAGAGGTCGCCACCTGCAGTCCCGAGTACTACAGGTGGAACCAGTGGTTTTTCGTCAAGATGTTCGAAAGCGGCCTGGCCTACCGGAAGAGCTCCTTCGTCAACTGGTGCCCTTCCTGCGGCACCGTGCTTGCCAACGAGCAGGTCATCGAGGGCAGGTGCTGGCGCTGCGAGCATGAGGTGCTGCAGAAGGAGCTGGAGCAGTGGTTCCTGCGCACCTCGGCCTACGCCGAGGAGCTTCTGGAGGCGTGCGACACGCTCAAGGGCTGGCCCGAGAGCGTCGTGGCCATGCAGCGCAACTGGATTGGAAAAAGCGACGGCCTGGAGGCGGACTTCGCCCTGGAGGGCCGGAAGGAGAAGCTCCGCATATTCACCACCCGTGCGGACACCCTCTTCGGCGTGACGTTCATGTGTCTTGCCCCGGGGCACGAGATGGCCGAAAAGCTCCTCCGGGACAAGGAGGCCCTCCAGAGGGTGAAGGAGCACTACGGGGACCCGACGAAGAAAGTGGGGCTTTTTACCGGCCACTACGCCGTAAACCCCGTAAACGGCGAGAAAGTGCCCGTATACGTGGCCAACTTCGTCCTCATGGAGTACGGCACGGGGGCCGTCATGTCGGTGCCGGCCCACGACCAGAGGGATTTCGAGTTCGCCCGGGAGTACGGCATCCCCGTCAAGGAGGTCGTGGTCCCGGAGGACGGCGAAAAGAGCACCGGGCCTCTGGAAGAGGCCTTCGAGGACTACGGCGTCCTGGTGGACTCGGGCCGGTACAGCAGGATGAAGAGCGAGGAGGCCCGCTGGGCCATAGCCGAAGACCTGGAGCGGAGGGGCCTGGGAGCGAGGGTCGTCACCTACCGCCTCCGCGACTGGGGCATCTCCCGGCAGCGGTACTGGGGCACGCCCATCCCCATTATCTACTGTCCAGAGTGCGGCACGGTCCCGGTGCCGGAGCAGGACCTTCCGGTGCTCCTGCCCGAGGACGTCTCTCCCACCGGAACGGGCGCCTCCCCCCTGGATACCCCCTCCTTCACCGACGTGGCCTGTCCCCGCTGCGGGGAGAAGGCCCGCCGGGAGACCGATACCATGGACACCTTCGTGGACTCCTCGTGGTACTTCATTCGTTATTGCCACCCCGGGGGCGAGGTGGACATGACCTCCACGGAGGTGGCCGAGGAGGTTGCCTACTGGATGCCCGTGGACCAGTACGTGGGTGGGGTGGAGCACGCCGTGCTGCACCTTCTTTACTCCCGCTTCTTCACCCGCGTGGTGCGCGACCTGGGGCTGACCACCATGAGCGAGCCCTTCCTCCGCCTCCTCACCCAGGGGATGGTCTGCAAGGAGACCATGAAATGCCCCGTGCACGGCTGGCTCTTCCCCGCAGAGGTGGGAGCGGGCAAGTGCCTCATGTGCGAGGAGGTCGCCCAGGTGGGCAGGACGGAGAAGATGTCCAAGTCCCGGCGCAACGTGGTGGACCCGGACCATCTCATCGCCCAGTACGGGGCCGACACGGCCCGCCTCTTCTCCCTGTTTGCCGCTCCTCCGGAGAAGGACCTGGAGTGGTCGGACAAGGGGGTGGAGGGCGCTTTCAGGTTCCTCAACCGGGTCTGGAACATGGTGGGCGGAAACCTCGACGGCCTCCGGAAGGCCGAAAGCGCCAGGGCGGCCACGGGGCCCCTTCTGAGGAAGGCCCATCAGAGCATCCGGCGCGTCACCGAGGACATCGAACGGGACTACCACCTGAACACGGCCATCGCCGCCCTCATGGAGCTGGCCAACGAGGCGGGCTCCTTCCAGCCGGCCTCCGAGGAGGACTGGGGCACCCTCCGGTTCGCCCTGGAAACGCTTCTCCGGCTCCTGTGGCCCTTCTCGCCCCATATCGCCGAGGAGCTCTGGGAAGCCCTGGGCAACACCCCCGGGCTCTCGGCCGCGGCGTGGCCCGGGTGGGACGAGGGCCTGGCCCGGGCGGAGGAGGTGGAGCTGGTCATCCAGGTCAACGGAAGAGTGCGCTCCAAGGTCACCGTTCCGGCGGAGCTCTCCGAGGAGCGGCTCAAGAAAATCGCCCTGGAGGATGCCAGGATACGGAGCATCATCGACGGAAAGCCGGTCAAGAGGCTCATCGTCGTCCGGGGCAGGCTCGTCAATGTGGTGCTCTGAGGGATGAAGCGGCGGCGGCGCGCCCGGGCCCTTTTTCTGGCGGGATGTGTCGCGGCGGCCGTGCTTGCGGGCTGCGGCTATTCCGTCCGCCAGACGCCGGGGTTCTCCTCCCTCGCAATCGGGCGGATAGAGAACAACACCCCGGAGCCCCGGCTTGAGGACATCCTTTACGAAGAGCTGGCCCTGGAGCTCTCCCGGAAGGGAATCCGCGTGGAGCGGGGCGCCGGCCACGCCCTCACGGGTTCCATCGACCGGTACGTCCTTCGGGGCCTGGCCGAACGGGAGGGGGTCAACGTGCAGTTCCAGGTGCAGATAACCGGAAACTTCACCCTCCGGGGCCCCGGGGGAGAGGAGCGCCCCATCAGGGGAAGCGGGGCCTTCCTGGTGACCTTCGCCGGGAGGGGCCCGCTCGAGAGCGTCCTGGCAAACAGGGACGAGGCCGTCCGCCGCTCCCTGAGGGACATGGCCCGGGAAATCGTCTGGGACATCGTCCGCACGCCGTGAGCATGGCCCGCTTCCATCAGGAACTGGCAAAGGGCCTCGCCAGTCCGGCCTATCTCCTTTACGCGGAGGACCCCTTCCTCCTCAAGGAGGCCCTCTATGCCGCAAAGAAATCGCTGCCCGGGGAGCAGGTGGACTTTCTCTTTCACGTCTATGACAGGGACGCCCCGGAGGACGCCCCGCCCGTGGAGCACATCGTGGACACCCTCCTGACCGTCTCCCTCATGGGCGGCAGGAAGGTGGTGGCGGTGGAAAACGCCCAGAAGCTCACCGTCCCGGAGACCAAGACCCTCGGGCGCTACCTGGAGCGCCCCTCGCCCGAGGCCGTCCTGATACTCTTGTACGCCGGTTCCCTGAAGCGAGCCGCCAGGGAGGGCTTGAAGGGGCTCAAGCAGATAGCCCTGGACATACGGGAGAGGGACCTTCCCTCCTGGGTGCGGCAGAGGGCCGGGGAGAGGGGGATAGCCCTGACCGGGGACGCGGTGGATTACCTGATAGGCACGGTGGGCCCCGACGCGGGGCTTCTCTCCTCGGAGATAGAAAAGCTCACCCTGGCCGGGAAGAAAACCCTCTCCCGGGAGGACATCGCCGAGCTGGTCAAGGGGGCGGGAGACTATGACGTCTTCGACCTCATTGGCGCCATCGAGAGGCGCGACGAGGCCGGGGCCTTCCGGATATGCCGGGCCCTGAGCCGGACCCAGGAGCCTTACAGCCTGCTGGGGGCCCTGAACTGGCACTTCAGCCGCGTAAAGGCAGCGGAGGCGCGGAAAAGCGCCATCTTCGCCCTGCTGAGCGAAGCGGACCTCCTCATGAAAAGCTCGGGCGCTTATCCGATGGAGTATCTGCTCTTCAGGCTGCTTCGGACGTAAGGGCGCTCGCGCGCCTGGTGAGGCGGGAGACCTTCCGGGAAGCCGTATTCCGATGAAGCACACCCTTGCTGGCCGCGGAGTCTATCTCCTTGATGGCTTCCCGCAGGGAGGCCTCCACCAGCTCCTTGTCCTTCTTCTCGGCAGCCTCCAGGACGCGCTTGGTAAGGGTCTTGATTCTGGACTTCACGCTTCTGTTCCTGAGGTTCCGCTTCTCCGCCTGCCGGCCCCTCTTCTGGACGGACGGCGATTTCTTCGGCTTTGTCGAGGGCAATGTCTCTCCTCCTTGGACGTTTCCGGTGCAAAGATAGTTTTTACCACAGTAAAGGGCGGAAAAGCAAGAGAAAGGCCTGCCGGGTGGCGGTTCGAAGTCAGCGGAAACGCCTTCCGGACGTATTTAAACTCCGCACCATTCTATTTTACACTATTGTACTGATGTTCCATGACATTCTGAGGTACATAACAGAGCACGGAAGTTTCCTTGCCGTTATTCTTGCCTCGGCGGCGACAGGTGTAGCGGCAATAATTTATTGTTGGAGACGATTCCTTTCGTCCCACCCTTTCGAGATAAAAGAAGCGTATGAAAATTATGATTTCCACGAACAGAGGACCTTATCGCATTTCGGGGAGCCGATTAGGGTCCGGTGTCTGGGCGGAGAATGGCACAGGGACAGGGTCAACCTGCTTCTGAAAGCAAGGCGCAAGATGGAGTTGAGGCTGATTAATCTCCGGTTCGTGGAAAAGAAACCATTCGGGCAGGCCACGGACGTAGCCGGAGACATAATTTCAATCAAGGAAGCTCATCTCCCTCAAGAAAAATATTTCTTGGAAGTGACGTGGGTCGACGACAAAAAAGGCGGCAAGGATGGCATATTCAATCCTCCCGTTCGTCTATCCAGAGGCGATATGGTTTTTGTAGAAGTGTACCCCGATATCCATTTCCCTCGGACATGGATATCGGGG
>JARRLN010000016.1 GCA_037386965.1 Nitrospirota bacterium | reverse complement strand
GCTCGATGCGACTGCTGGTTTCGGCAACCGGCCAATCGATATGGACGTCAGTGTCAATGGCCGTTTCCTGTACGCCTTGGACCCCGCCTCTGAAACCATCGACATGTTTAAAATCGAATCCGATGGCAGCCTGACCGACCTTGGCACGGTCGCCGGGGGTCTTTCCATTTTTGCGCAGGGTCTCGCAGTCCGCTGAGGTGGAGGAGAGCGCATAACGACTTTTAAGAAATACCGGACGGGCTATAAGGGGCGGTACCTCTGGGTTTCCGCCCTGCCCGCCATAACGCATTGCGCATTCTGTCGGTCCTCGGGTGGACAATAACGGGCATCTATATCCTGGAGGTCAAGGACAATGAGAAAGGTCCTGTCACATTTCCTGAAGTTTTCTATTCTGCTACTTATCTTCCTTGTGTTCTCTTCGTGCGGTGACATCAAGGAAGCCTTCAGTATCCTTGATATGAATATATCCTTCGCTTCTCGGCAATCCCAAGGAGTCCATGAGACTTCTCATTACATCACCTTCAGACCAAATGTAAATGTCTTGTCTCATCCAATTCTCACAAATATAGCCTAAACATATTTGGGTAGTAAAAGATACTTTTTCTGCTCATTTTAACCTGTTGAATCTCATGCCACTGATGCAGAGGGTTTGTTGTCCCTTCTCGCATCTATTAATATGACATATTTCTCATTATTTAAGTGAAGTTCTTTTAAAATACTATTTACTCTTTTCTCTTCTTCGGCACTGAAGAACAGGATAACCTTTATTGCCTTGTCGGTGTCATGAGCTCGTTGGTATATTTCAACTTGTTTTGCGAGATTCTGGACTAACCTCGTATTCGAGGCGAGTTTAAATTCAACAAGTGTCTTATCCTTACTCCCCTTTGAAATCTTGTAATCAACTGGGCCGCGGCCTTCATTAGCTTCACGAGTAACATCTGAGGGTGATGCAAACCATGTTAATCGAAACATAATCTGAAGATCTTTCTCTCTTCTTATTGGCTCGCCCTTTATGTAAAAAATTCTATACCCGTCTTTGTTCTCAATCACATTTTTTAAAAATATCACCCTTTTATAGCTCTCTTCAAGCGTATCATATCCAACACTATAGAAATCTGATGTTTTGAAGACTTTAGTGATAAACGAAGAAAGCGTTTCTATAAAGAGCGCTTCCGTTGCCCTCACCTTTTGTTCGCTAACTGATTTGGCTTCATCGCCAGCATCTTCTTTATAGCGAATATAGTAGTCAATTAGTTCAGGGTATTCATTTATAACCTTTCCAACCGCTATGGCGATATCGCGTTTAGAAGGTTGCTTATCACCCCTGCCCCTTTTCTTTTTCTGTGGTTTTGGCAGATTGGATACAAAATAATAATTCAATTGCGCCCTTAGTTGAGAATTGGGAATAGAAATTACAATATCGCTAAATTTGCCCACAATATCAGACTTGTTAATCCAAGTGTCATCTTTGGTAAGAATATCCTTAGGAGTGAGCAAGACAAAGTCTGAGTTATAGCAGGGAAGATCATATTTTTCTGACATCCATGAATGCGAATTATAATTAAATGCCACTTTGGGAATGGCGAATATTTCTCTTTGTGATTTATCGATATGCTGTTTTGCAAATTTCTGAGTATAGTCTAATAAGAAATGCTTGATTAGATTTGTTGTGAAATCGCTAATGTTGTCTCTACCTACATTTTCTTTTATAAGGCAAAGTTTCTCTAAGTGGCTACTTGCAGTGATAGTTTCATTACCAAAATTCGAGAAGATGTCGCTGAGATTGCTGTGAAGAGCTCTTGCAAAATCAATCCCCAGGCCGCTGCCACTATTGCCAATTAGACTATAGCCCAACCAGTTTTGCTTCACCTCAGGGAATATGAACCAAGCTTTAAGAAGCCCACGATTAATGGGACCTTTTAAAGACATCTCGCGTAAAAATGAAAGATATCTTAATATTTCGTCATGCAGTGTCTGGTAAACTTCATCTTTGCTGTTGAAGAGTAGAAAAGGATCTATGAAAAGTGGAAGGTCATTAATAAGAGATATGTTAAACGCACCATATTGTTCAATTAAAGCAGGGTCAACATCGAATATGTCAGAGAAGTAGACTCTCATAGCTTATTTATTATTAATCATCTCCTATACCCCGCCAAATAACCATCTGAAAGTAGCATAAAAAAGCCTAAGGGGTCAAATGTTGATAAGGCAGGGGCCGAGTAATATTAATGGGGACTGGCGACCATTTATGCTATCGATTGCTGGTTATAACCTATACTTGACGATATCTTTCAATCTCACTTCTAGGAAGGAAGGAGACACAGTAGAGTTAAACCTTTGTGAAACTGTTGGTGACGGTTTGGTGACGGTTATTCGAGCACAAAGGACGCAGTAACCTATTGAATAATAAAGAAAACATTGGCGGAGGGGGTGGGATTCGAACCCACGGTAGGTTGCCCTACAGCGGTTTTCAAGACCGCCGCCTTCAACCACTCGGCCACCCCTCCACGGCAGCCTTTCCATTATAACCGCCGCACCGGCCTTTACCAAAGCCCTCCGCAAACAAAACTCCCGGCGCCCCTAGACGCCGGGAGTCGTTTCGTGCTCTCTCTGGGAAAGCCGCTTACGCCGAGCGCTTCTCGTAGATGAGGACCGGCTTTTCGCCCTTCTCGATGACCTCCTCGTTGATGACGCACTCGGTGATGCTCTTGTCCGAGGGAATCTCGTACATCACGTCCAGCATGGCGTCCTCCAGGATGGAGCGCAGCCCCCGCGCCCCGGACTTCCGCTGGATGGCCTTCCGGGCCACCGCGCGGAGGGCGCCCTCGGTGAACCTGAGCCGCACGTTGTCCAGGTGCAGGAGCCTCTGGAACTGCTTGACCAGCGCGTTACGGGGCTGGGTGAGTATCGTGATGAGGGCCGCCTCGTCCAGCTCCTCCAGCGTGGCCACCACGGGCACGCGGCCCACAAACTCCGGGATGAGCCCGAACTTTATCAGGTCCTCCGGCTCGGCCAGGCGGAGGAACTCGCCCACCCGTCTTCCGGCCGGGCTCTGGGCCTCGCTGCCAAAGCCCACCACCTTCTTGCCGGTCCGCCGGGCGATGATGTCCTCCAGCCCCACGAAGGCCCCGCCGCAGATGAACAGTATCCCGGCCGTGTCCACCTGGATGTACTCCTGCTGCGGGTGCTTCCGCCCCCCCTGCGGGGGGATGTTGGCCGTGGTGCCCTCGATGAGCTTCAGCAGGGCCTGCTGCACGCCCTCGCCCGAGACGTCCCGGGTGATGGAGGGGTTGTCGGACTTGCGGCTTATCTTGTCTATCTCGTCGATGTAGACGATGCCCCTCTGGGCGCGCTCCACGTCGAAGTCCGCCGCCTGCAGGAGCTTGAGGATGATGTTTTCCACGTCCTCCCCCACGTAGCCCGCCTCGGTGAGCGTGGTGGCGTCGGCGATGGTGAAGGGCACGTCCAGCAGCGTGGCCAGCGTCTGCGCCAGCAGGGTCTTCCCCGTGCCGGTGGGCCCGATGAGCAGGATGTTGGACTTCTGAAGCTCGATGTCCGCGTCCTGGGTCGTGTATATGCGCTTGAAGTGGTTGTAGACGGCCACCGAGAGGATCTTCTTCGCCTGCTCCTGGCCCACCACGTACTCGTCCAGGGACGCCTTCAGCTCCTGGGGGGTGGGAAGCTTCGGAAGGTCGGCCTCCCGCACCTCGGCGTCCAGCTCGTCGGCGATGATCTCGTTACACAGGCCCACGCACTCGTCGCAGATGAACACCGTGGGGCCGGCGATGAGCTTCTTGACCTCCTCCTGCGCCCGTCCGCAGAAAGAGCATTTGTACTGTGTCTCTTCTTTCTTGGGCAAAAAAGACCTCCTGGTTACTGCACCTTTTTCGTGGAGGTGATGACGGTGTCCACGATGCCGTACTCGCACGCCTCGTCGCCCGACATGAAGAAGTCCCGGTCGGTGTCCTCGGATATCTTCTCCAGGGGCTGGCCCGTGTGCGCGTTGATGATGCGGGTGAGGGAATCCTTGACCTTCAGCATCTCCCGCGCATGAATCTCGATGTCGGCCGCCTGTCCCTGAAACCCCCCGATGGGCTGGTGTATCATGACCCGGGAGTGCGGCAGCGCGTAGCGCTTCCCCCTGGTCCCGGCCATCAGGAGCACCGCCGCCATGCTGGCCGCCTGCCCGATGCAGTAGGTGGCGATGTCGGGCCGCACGTACTGCATGGTGTCGTATATGGCCAGTCCCGAGGAGACGATGCCTCCCGGGGAGTTGACGTACAGGTGGATGTCCTTCTCCGGCTCCTCGGTCTGCAAGAACAGGAGCTGTGCGATGACCGTATTGGCCACCGCGTCGTCTATCGGGGTGCCGATGAAGACGATCCTGTCCCTCAGAAGACGGGAGTATATGTCGTAGGCACGCTCCGTCCGCCCGGTCTGCTCGATGACAATGGGAATTATGCTCATGGTTGTTCGACCTCTGCTCGCTTCAACAGTATGTCGAGGACTTTCTCCTCGAAAATGGAGTCCTTCAACCCCTCCAGGGACCCGTCCCTGGAGACGTAGTACTTTACCACGTTCTCGGGCGTCAAGTGGAGCCGCATGGCGAGCTCCACGACCCTGTTCTTGACGTCCTCCTCGGCGACCTCCACGCCCTCCTTCTTCCCGATGACCCGAAGAAGAAGGCTCGCCCTGACCTGCCGCTCCGCCTCGGGGCGGAGCTCCTCCCGGAGGGCCTCCTCGCTGTCCTCACGGCGCCCCTGGGCCCGGGCCCGGGCGACCAGGTGGTCGAGCTCCTGCTTGAGGAGCGACTCCGGAGCCTCCGGCTCGTGCGCCCCGATGACCTTCTTCAGGACCTCGGCCTTGAGGATGTTGTCCACCTGCTCGTTCTTGGACTTCTCCAGCCGCTCCCGCACGTGCTCCCTGAGTTTGGCGAGGTCGTCGAAGTCCATGTCCTTGGCAAACTCGTCGTCCAGCTCGGGAAGGCAGACGTTCTTTACCTCCTTCAGGGTCACCCGGAAGCGCTGCGTCCCGCCCGCTGGCTCCTCCGGATGCTCCTCAGGAAAGGCCACGTCGAACTCCACCGTCTCGCCCTTCTTCTTGCCCGTGACGTTTTCGCTGAACTCCGGGGGCAACTGCCCGCTGCCCACCTCGAAGACCTCGTCCGTTCCGCGGGAGCCTTCTTCCTCCCCCACGGTCTCGTAGTCCATGACGACCATGTCCCCCTGGCCCGCGGGCTCCTCAGAGGGCTCGTAGGAGGCCCTCTCCCGCCGGAGCTTCTGGAGGGTCTTGTCCATGTCCTCCTCGCTCACCTCGCGGGGCAGGTCCGTGACCTTCACGCCCTCGTAATGGAGGTCCTTTATCTCGGGCATGACCTCCACGGTCACGCTGAAAGAAAGGGGGCCGTTTCTCTTGTACTCCATGCCGCCCTCGATGACGGGCGCCGAGACCGGCGTCAGCTCCGCTTCTTCGAGCGCCCGGGAGTAGTACTCCGGCACCATCTTCTCCACGGCCTGGGACTCCACGTCCTTCCCGTAGCGCTTCTCGATGAGCCCCATGGGAGCCTTCCCCGGGCGGAACCCAGGAAGACGGCTCTTCTGCCTCAGGGCGTTCAGGGAGCTCTGTATCTCCCCCTCCATGGCCTCCCCGGGGACCTCTATGTGGATGCGCTTCTTGGTCGCACTTATGCTCTCGACGTTTTTCAACATGATTTTTAGATTAATTCAATTGATAACCCTTTGTCAATTTAGGGGATTTTGGGCCTTCGCCGCCTCCTGCACATGCGGGGATGCGGCCTTGCCGGTGTGGTCTTTTCCCCAGGGAAAAGTGGGGATATCACCTTTTTTTACACACGCCCTTCCCCTTTTTTGTGATTTTGCAACAAAGCCGATAGATTCCAGACGCGATTTCCGCGTATAATCAGCCACTTTCGATATGGGCATGGAAGTTGCACCATGTTTTTTCAGGAAGGCCGGATGAAGGAGGCGGAAGCCATGCTGAAAACGCAGGCCCCGGAACTCAAGCTCAAGGAGCTGGTGGAGATTCTCATGGAGAGCGCCTTTTACTTCGATCTCACCTTGAGTGAACGGCACCTTCTCATAAAGCGCCTCCTCAGCTCCGCAGAAAAGCCCGAGCACCTGTAGCGGGTGTCCGCACCTCTTTGGGCCGCCCGGAGCTCTGCGAGGCCCGTGTTCGCCCCCAGCCTGCCTCCCGGCAGATACGGCTTGAGGACCGGAGGAGCATGAAGCTCATCCCGGAAGGGCCCACCCGGGTTCTGGTCGTCGAAGACGAAGGCATCGTCGCCCGGGACATTACGAACATCCTGGTAAGGCTCGGCTACGAGGTCGCCGCCGCGGTCTTCTCGGGGGAGGAGGCCGTGGATGCGGCCGAGAGAGCCAGGCCCCATCTGGTCCTCATGGACGTGGTGCTCCAGGGGGAGATGGACGGCATCACCGCCGCCCATCACATACGCGAGGCCCTGGACATCCCGGTCATCTACCTGACCGCCTATGCCGACCACGGCACCCTCGAGCGGGCCAAGTTCACGCAGCCTTATGGCTATCTCCTCAAGCCCTTCGAGGAAGTGGACCTGCGCTTCTCCATCGAGATGGCCCTGTACAAGCACCACATGGAGACCGAGCTCCGGAGGAGCCGCGAGCAGTACAAGTCCCTCCTGGAGTCGGCCGGGGCCGCCCCATGGGAGCTGGACCTCGGGAGCATGGCCTTCACCTACATGGGCCACCAGGTGACGGCCATGCTGGGCTATCCCCCGGAGGAATGGACGGATTTCACCTTCTGGCAGGGATGCATCCACCCCCACGACGCCCCCTGGGTGGTCAAGACCTGCCTCGACGCCATCCGGCTGGGCCGGGACCGGGAGACACACGAGATAGAGTACCGGATGCTCTCCCGCGGCGGCCGGGAGGTCTGGGTGCGGGACATCGTCACCCTGGCCAGGGAAGAGGGAGTCCGGAAGCTCCGGGGGTTCTTCTTCGACATCACCCGGAGGAAGCAGGCGGAGATGGAGAGGGAGAGGCTCATCGCGGAGCTTCAGGACGCCCTGGGCAAGATAAAGACCCTCCGGGGGCTCCTGCCCATCTGCGCCTGGTGCAAGAGAATCCGGGACGACCACGGCTACTGGAACCAGGTGGAGAGCTACGTCCAGGAGCACTCGGAGGCGGAGTTCACCCACGGGATGTGTCCCGAATGCGAGGCCAGGCTTCAGGGTGAGCTGGACGAAACGCTCCCGGGGGAAGGCTGAGCCGGCCCCCTCCTTCGGGGCAGAGAGACCGTGAAGGTGGTCCCCTCCTCGCCGCTTGAGACGTCCATGGCCCCCCCGTGGCTGCTTACGATGCGATGCACCAGGGCCAGCCCCAGGCCGGTGCCTTTCTCCTTTGTGGTGTAAAAGGGCAGAAATATCTTCTCCCTGAGCTCCCGGGGGATGCCGTGGCCCGTATCGGAGACCGTGATGAGAACCCCGGAGCCCTCGGCCCGGGCCGTAAGCGAAAGCCGCCCCCTTCCCCCCATGGCGTGCACGGCGTTGTCCGCCAGGTTGGTAAGGGCCTGTCTGAGGAGAACCTGGTCACCCTCGACCGCAAGGGCGGAGTCGGCCCGAAGGACAAGCTCCACGTCCCCGCCCTCCCCCAGAACGCTCGATGCGCACTCCTCGAGAAGCTCCCTCACGTTGACCTCCGAGACGTCCGGCTCCCGGGGCCGGGCGAAGGAGAGGAAGTCCCGGATGATGGCGTCCATGGCCGCCACCTCCCTGGATACGGAGGAAACGATGGGGCTCAGGGAGGGGTCCACCTTCTTGCCCAGCATGCTCATGTAGCCGTGGATGACCCCCATGGGGTTTCTGAGCTCGTGGGCGATGCCGGCGGCCATCTCGCCGAGGTTGGAGAGGTGTTTCCTCAGCTCGGCCTGCTCCCGGAGGGCCTTGAGGTCCGTGAGGTCCGTAAAGACGAGGAGCTTTCCGATGGCATTGCCCGAGGAATCCCGAAGCGGCGTGAGGGTGTAGCCCAGCCAGAGCTCCTTGCCCCCGGCCGTCACGTGCCTGGCCTCCCCGCGCTCCACGGAGTCCTTCTCCCTCAGGGCGCGGCCTATCTCGCCGCCGAGGAGGCCCGCCGCCTCCCGTCCCCCGAGCTCCCCGGCCCTCCAGCCCAGGACGCGCTCGGCCGAGGCGTTGGCCTTCAGCACCCGCCCCTGCCCGTCCAGGCTGAGCACGCCGCTGGGGACGCTCTGCAGGATGTTCTCGTTGTGGTCCTCGATAATCTCGGCCCGCTTCTCGGCCGCCTTCCTGAGGGCTTCGAGCTCCTTCTCCTTCTCCTTGAGGGCCGCCACCAGGGAATGGAAGGTGTCCACCACAAAGCCCATCCGGGTGGTGTCCTCCTCGCCCTTCGCGCGCTTGCGGCGGGCCCGCGCAAGGAGCATGAAGACCCCCGCGGCCAGCGCGGCCCCGGCCAGCACCCCGATGAGGGAAAGAAGCAGGAGGGCGGCGTCAGGCCCCGGCATGGAGATACCAGCGGACGATCTCCCGGCCTACCAGGAGGGAGACCAGGGCCCCCAGGGCCAGGAAGGGCCCGAAGGGCACCTTGGTTTTCCGTCCCCCGCCCCTGGCCAGGACGACGTAGGCCCCCACCACGGAGCCGGACACGCTCCCCACGAAGGTGGTCAGGAGCACTCCCTTCCAGCCCAGAAGGGCCCCCACCATGCCCATCATCTTGACGTCGCCTCCGCCCATGCCGCCCCTGCTCAGGACGGCCACCAGGTAGAAAAGGCCGAACCCCGCGGCCGCCCCCTCCAGGGACATCTTCCAGCCCAGGAGCCGGCCCGGCATGAACGGGTCGGGCAAGAGAAAGGCCCCGGCCAGGAGCGCCAGGGGTATCCAGCTCAGGGTAATCCCGTCGGGGATTATCTGGAAGTCCAGGTCTATGAACGTGATAACGATGAGGGAGGAGACGAAGGCCAGATACACCGGCAGGTGCCATCCCCATCCGAACCGGTAGAGCACGCCGACGTAAAGCGCCGCGTTCAGGGCCTCCACCAGGGGGTACCGCGGCGAGATTGGCGCGCCGCAGGAAGCACACCTTCCCCGCAGGAAGAGATAGCTCACCAGGGGGATGTTGTGCCACGGCCGAAGCGGCTTCCCACAGGAGGGGCACCGCGAGGCGGGCCGCACGATGGACTGGTTGCGGGGGATGCGCCAGATGCAGACATTGAGGAAGGAGCCCACCACAAGGCCCAACAGGCCCACGAGCACGAAGAAAATCACTCCTCCTCCACCACCTGGCTTATCTGCGAGGCGCGGCTCCGAAGCTCGGTGAGCTCCTTGTCCAGCGTTTCCATCTCCCGGAGGGCCTGGACGACTTTCCGGTCCTCAAGGGGGTTGAGGTCCCTGTGCTCCCTCATCTCGAACACTCTCTCCCCGATGCCCTGGGCCAGCTCGGCCCTCCGTCTTTCCAGGTCCCTGGATTCCCGGAGAATCTTGAAGACGGCCATCTCCACCTTGATGCGCTCGGCAAAGAGAGAGGAAAACCAGCGTATCTTCTCGACTCCCTCGTCAAAGCTCTTCTTCATCTTGGCCAGCATGGACGTTCCCCTCCCTTTATCCGGTCTTGAAAAGCTCCATCTTCCCGCGCCAGAACCTCTGGAGGGCCTCCCTGAGAAGGGGTGAAGCGTCAAGCTCCGGGTCCCGGGCCACCAGGGCGAAGGCCTCCCTGCGGGCGGGCTCCACCAGGGGGCCGTCCCTCAGCAGGTCGGCCACCCGAAGCTCCGGCACCCCGCTCTGCCTGGTGCCCAGGAACTCCCCGGGGCCCCGTATGGCCAGGTCCTCCTGGGCCAGGGCGAATCCATCGGTGCTCCGGCGCATGGCCTCAAGCCTCCGGCGGGCGGCCTCGCTCAGCGCCCCGTAGTGCAGGAGGATGCAGCGGGAGGCCCTCCTGCCCCTGCCCACCCTGCCCCTCAACTGGTGCAGCTGCGCCAGCCCGAACCGCTCGGCGTGCACGATGACCATCAGCGAGGCGTTGGGCACGTCCACGCCCACCTCTATGACGGTCGTGGTTACCAGTATATCAATTTCCCCCGCCTTAAATCGCCCCATGACCTCTTCCTTCTCCGCCGCGGGGAGCCGCCCGTGGATGAGGGCCACCCGCATCGCGGGGAACTTCCCGAGAAGCCCCTCGTAGCCCACCTCGGCGGAGCGGAGGTCCGTCTTCTCCGACTCCTCTATGACCGGATAGACCACGTAGGCCTGCCCGCCCCGGCGCACCTCCTCCCCGATGGCCTCGAAGAGGCGGGCCTTGCCCGCCTCGGGGCAGAGCTCCGTGGCCACCGGCGTGCGCCCCGGAGGAAGCTCGTCGATGACCGAGTAGTCGAGGTCGCCGTAGAGGGTGAGCGAGAGGGTGCGCGGAATGGGGGTCGCCGTCATGATGAGCACGTCGGGCCTTTCGCCCTTCAGGCGCATCACCGCCCGCTGCCGCACGCCGAAGCGGTGCTGCTCGTCAATCACCACCAGCCCGAGCTTCCCGAAGACGACCTTCTCCTCCAGGACGGCGTGGGTGCCCACTACCAGGTCCGCCTCCCCGGAGGCGATGGCCGTGAGGGGCCTCTCGGCGGTGCCCCCCGTAAGAAGCACGATGCGCACCGGGAGTCCCCCGGCCAACCGCTTGAGGGTCAGGTAGTGCTGCTCGGCCAGTATCTCCGTGGGGGCCATGAGAGCGGCCTGATAGCCGCACTCCACGGCCCGGAGCAGCGCCAGCAGGGCCACCACCGTCTTGCCCGAGCCCACGTCCCCCTGAAGGAGCCTGTGCATGGGGTGGGGGCTCTCCATGTCGGCCGAAATCTCCCCGCTCACCCGCCTCTGGGCGGGGGTGAGGGCGAAGGGCAGGGAGCGAAGGAGCCTCTCCCGGAGCCCGCCGTCGGAGCGGAAGGCCAGGCCCCGCTCCCTCGTAAGCTCCCGCCTCATGACGGCAAGGCCCGCCTCGAAGAGGAAAAGCTCCTCGAAGGCCATGCGCCTCTGCCAGGGGGTGCGCCAGGCGTTCAGTTCCCCGATGCCGGTGCCCGGCGGGGGGAAATGGATGTTCCTCAGGCTCTCGGCAAGCGGGGGGAGGCCCTGCCTCAGGCGGACGTCCTCGGGCAGGGGGTCGGCGACGTCCCGGAGGTGCCCTTCCAGGGCCTGAAAGACGATGCTCCGGAGCTGCCGCGCGCTCAGCCCCTCGGTGACGCGATAGACCGGCACCACCCGGGCGGCGTGCACGAGGGGCGAGCCGTCCCCGGAGAGATGCTCGTAGTCGGGGTTTTCCATCTCCAGGGAGGAACCATAACGGGACGTCCTGGGCGTGCCGGACAAAACGACGCGGGCCCCCCGGGGAAAACGCTTCTTCAGGTAGGGCTGATTGAACCACTTGGCCTTGACGGCGCCCGTGGCGTCGGAGACGGAGACCTCCAGGATGGAAAGCCCGCCCCCCCTCACCCCGCGAAAGAGGCTTCCCCTCCGGCCGCGCTCGATGAGCTCCGCCGAAACGACGCGGCCCTCTACTGACTGAAGCTCCCCGGCCCTCAGGTCCCGTATCTTTCTGAGGACGCCCCGGTCCTCGTAGCGGAAGGGCAGGTACTGAAGGGCATCCCGGATGCTCCGGATGCCCAGACGCTCAAGGAGGGCGGCCTTCCGGGGGCCCACCCCCCTCAGGTACTGGATGCGGATGCCCGGCTCGTTCACTGGCTGGGGCTCGGCGGATGGCGCGGCGCTACTGCTGCTCCTCCTGCTCCGGGGCTTCCTCCGGCCCGGTCTCCGAGGCCGGCTCCTCCTGCTCCGGGGCCTCCTCCGGCCCGGTCTCCGAGGCTGCCTCCTCCTCGTCGGCGGCGGCTTCCTCCTGCTCCCCGGCGCCCTCCGCGCCTCCGCCCTCGAAAGCCCTGTCGGCCTCCTCCATCTTTATCTTCGAGTACTCGCTCTCGCTCATGATGTCTATGTCCCAGCCGGTAAGCTTCATGGCGAGGCGGACGTTCTGGCCTTTCTTGCCGATGGCGATGCTCAACTGCTGGTCGCTGACCACCACCATGGCCTGCTTCTCCTCCTCGACGATGCCCACCCGCTCGATGGTGGCGGGACTGAGCGCCCTGGCGATGAACATCCGGAGGTCGTCGGTCCAGGGGATAATGTCTATGCGCTCTCCCCGGAGCTCCCGGACGATGGCCTGCACCCGGGTGCCCTTCATCCCCACGCAGGCCCCCACGGGGTCGATGGACCGGCTGGTGGAGTACACCACTATCTTGGTCCTCTCCCCGGGCTCGCGGACCACGTCCTTGATGGCCACCAGGCCCTCGTTTATCTCCGGCACCTCCATCTTGAAAAGCTCGGCCACGAAACGCGGGTCGGTCCGCGAGACGACAATCAGGGGGCCCTTGGAGGTGTCGCGGATCTCCTCGATGTAGGCCTTCATGATGTCCCCGCGCTTCGGGGACTCCCCGGGCAGGGTCTCCCTGAAGGGCAGGACGGCGTCCGTCTTGCCCACGTTGATGTAGTAGGCGCCCTTTTCCCTGCGCATGACCGTGCCGGTTATCACCTGGCCGACCTTGTCCTTGAACTCGTCGAAGATGACCGCGCGCTCCGCCTCGCGCACCCGCTGGAAGATGACCTGTTTGGCCGTCTGGGCGGCGATGCGCCCGAAGTCCTTTACGTCCAGGGGAACCTCCACGGTGTCGCCCACGCCGGCCTGGGGGTCCAGCTTCGCCGCGTCCTGCACGGAGACCTCGGTATCCGGGTCCTCCACCTCGTCCGTCACCGTCTTGGTCTCGTACAGGTGCATGCCGAAGGTCTCCTCGTCCAGCCGGATGTGGATGTTCTCCCTTCCGCCGTAGCGCTTCCGGGCGGCCGACAGGAGGGCCGACTCGATGGCCCCCAGAAGGACATCCCTGGAGACGCCTTTCTCCCTGCTTATCTGGTCGATGACCTGGATAATTTCCTTGGACATCACAGTTCCACCTCAAGCCTGGCTTTCTTTATGTTGTCAAAGTGCACTTCCCTGTCTCCGCCGGGCAGGGCGAGCACGATGCGGTCCGCGAGGACGTCCTTGAGGCGCCCGATAAGGAGCGTCTCGCCGTCCACCTTCTCGCGCGTGACGACGCGGACGAGCTTCCCCACGCTCTTGTCGTAGTGCCCGCGCGTCCTGAGCGGCCTGTCCAGGCCGGGGGAGGACACCTCCAGGGTATAGTGCCCCTCGATGGGGTCTTCCACGTCAAGCAGGGCTCCGTAGTCCCGGCTGAAGACCTCGCAGTCATCGATGGTGATGCCGCCGGGCCTGTCCAGCGTGACCCGGAGGAGCCTTCTTGTGCCCTTTCCCAGGAGCTCCACGTCCTCCACCTCCACGCCCAGCGTGAGGGCCACCTCTTCGGCAAGCTCAAAGAGCTTCTTCTGCAATGCTTCCATAGAAAAACAAAAGAGTGGGAACTCCCACTCTCCTCACAACTCCCACGCGAACTCGATTTGCTCTTTTAGTCTATCAGCTACCTGAGGAAAAAGCAAATGGAAACCATCGGGATTGCTTCGGGCCGTCCGGACGGCCCCGGAAATCCCGGTGTTCTTCACAAGCCCGAAGGCCTCTGATACAATCTGTCCATGGCACTGGGCATGAGGCCCTTGGGAAAGACGGGCCGGGAGGTCGGCATCCTGGGCCTGGGCGGGGAGGGGGTCCTGAGGACCTACGGTTACGAGCCCGAGGCCAGGGAGTTGATAGCGCGGGCCCTGGACATGGGCATCACCTACATGGAGTCGGCCCGCGCGTACCTGGGAAGCGAGAGCTACTACGGCAAGGCCCTGGGGGAGCGCCGCAGCGAGGTCTTCCTGGCCAGCAAGTCGCACGCCCGCGAGGCGAAAGAGGCCCGGGAGCACCTGGAGACGACGCTCGGGAGCATGAGGACCGATTACCTGGACCTCTGGCAGCTCCACGACATGCGGAGCATGGAGGAGGTCGACCGGGTTCTGGCCCCGGGCGGAGCCCTGGAGGCCTTCGCCGAGGCGCGCCGGCAGGGTCTCGTGCGTTTTGTGGGAGTGACCGGGCATCACGACCCGGCGGTCGTTCTCGCATGCCTGAAGGGGTTCGACTTCGACACGGTCCTCATCCCCGTCAACCCCGCAGAGCACGCCTACCGGAGCTTCCTGGCCGACGTCCTGCCTTTCGCCCGGCGGAGCAACGTGGGCGTCATCGGCATGAAGGTCTACCTGAGGGGGCTGGTCTCCGGGCTCCCCTGGTTCGAGAGTATGGAGCCCTTCATGCGCTATGCCCTCTCCCAGCCGGTGAGCACCGTGGTGGTGGGCTGCGACGACACGGCCCAGCTTGTGGAAAACGTGCGGTTTGCCGAGAGGTTCGAGCCCATGACGGACGAAGAGGCGTCCTCTTTCGAGCAGGAGGTTGGCTCGTACGCACGGGAGCTCATGTACTACAAGCCCCAGGGCACGCCATAGTCCGGGAGCCACGTGTCAACCGGCCGGCAACCTCGTGATTGAGCCGACGACGAAAAGAAAACCCCTCATATTGGCGCTCCTTGCCGCTGCCCTGCTTCTGGCCGGCCCCGCCCTGCCTCAGCACGAGGAGCACGGGGAGGCAGAGCAGGCGCCCCCGCGGCCCTATCTCGTCCAGGTCGGGGCCCTGCCCGGCGTCACCTGGGCCGACGACATCCATCCCATATTCGTCCGGAACAAGTGCGGCCACTGCCATACCCGCGGCAAGGAAATCATCATGGAGGGCCTGGAGCCCTACGCCCTGGGCCTCATCGACCCCGGGTACGAGGACAATGCCTTCTACAGCTATCACGAGCTGGTCTACGCCGAAGGGCCTCCCGTCAAGATGAAGGGCGAGACCCTCCGGGACGGGCAGTGCTGCTGGCCCCGGGGCTATCCGGACCGCAAGCAGAGGCGCATCTGGGTGGGGCATGCGGAGCGGAGCGTCATCATCCGCAAACTGGAGAGGGACTATTACGACTGGGAACATCCGCCGCGCTTCCGCGAGCAGGCCCTCCGCCTTCACTGGGGGCTCCCCATGCCCTGGGCGGCGTCTGCCGCGGAGGCGGTCAGAAAGGGCAACCGGGAGCTCCACGTGAGCTTCCCCCGCAGGGTGGTCCTCTACAGCTACCTCTGGCTCGGCAAGGAGCACCCGGAGTTCGTCACCCTGCCGCCGCGCATACCGGAGAGGGACAGGGCGCTTCTGCGCTACTGGATAAACAACAGCCTCCAGCTCGAGAAGGACGCCTCCATAAAGGTGCTCGTCATAGACCCCGAGGCCGGCCCGGTACAGGGCGCTCGGGTCCGCCTGGTGGGAAACTTTACCAACGCCCGGAGGCGGGAGGTCTACGACAAGATGGCCCTCGTCACCGATCGGAGAGGCGAAGCCACCCTCACCCTGCCCGCCGCGAGCGTGGTCAGCCGGTTCTGGTTCGCCTCGGCCAGCAAGGGGGACAGGCGGACGGACTTCGACTATGTCACGGTCACCCCGGGAGAGGAGGCACGGCTGGTCATCCCCTTCCGGTGAGGGCCCTCCGGTTTTACTCCTCCGGGTCCCTCAGGACGGCGCCGGTGCCGGCGGAGGTGACCAGATGGGCGTACCGGGCAAGCCAGCCGCGCGCCGCCCGGGGCTCGGGCCGCTTCCACCGGCCGGCCCTCCGGCCGAGCTCCTTCTCCGGCACGAGCAGCTCCAGCTTTCTTCGGGGGATGTCTATGCGGACGGAGTCTCCGTCTTTCACCAGGGCGATGGGACCGCCCTCCATGGCCTCGGGCGAGACGTGCCCGATGCAGGGCCCCCGCGTGCCGCCGGAGAACCTGCCGTCGGTAATCAGGGCCACGGACTCGCTCAACCCCATGCCCGCGATGGCGCTGGTGGGAGAGAGCATCTCCCTCATGCCGGGGCCTCCCTTGGGTCCTTCGTAGCGGACCACCACCACGTCTCCGGAGGAGACCTTGCCGCCCATGATAGCCCGCATGGCCTTCTCCTCGGCGTCGAAGACCCGGGCCTTGCCCTCAAAGCGCATCATGCCCTCGCTGACGGCCGACTGCTTGACCACGGCGCCCTCCGGGGCCAGGTTGCCCCTCAGGATGGCTATCCCGCCTTCCTTGTGGTAGGGCCGCCCGAGGGGGCGGACGACCTCCTCGTCCCGCACCTCGGCCTGGCGTGCGATGTCCCCGGTCTTCCTGCCGCTTACGGTGGGCAGGTTGCGCACCCTCTGGCCGAGGCGCTTCATCACGGCGGGGATGCCGCCGGCGGCGTCCAGGTCCTCCAGGTAGTGCTCCCCGCCGGGCAGCATGTTACAGATGTGCGGGGTCGTCCGGCTCAGCCTGTCGAAGGTCTCCAGGTCCAGCTCCACCCGCGCCTCATGGGCGATGGCCGGTATGTGCAGCACCGTATTGGTGGACCCGCCCAGGGCCAGGTCGACCATGATGGCGTTCTCGAAGGCCCCCTGGGCCATGATGTCCCGGGGGCTTATGCCCCGGCGCACCAGGTCCACGGCCCGTCGGCCGCTCTCATAAGCGATGCGCCTCTTCCGGGCCCCCACGGCCAGGGCCGTGGCACACCCCGGAAGGCTCATCCCCAGGGACTCGGTCACACAGGCCATGGTGTTGGCGGTGTACATCCCCTGGCAGGAGCCCGCTCCGGGGCAGGCGCACAGCTCGAGTTCCTGCACGTCTTCCTTCGTCATCAGCCCCTTTTTGTACTTGCCCACCGCCTCGAAGGTGTCGTTGACGAGCGAGAGCCTCCTGCCCCTCAGCCTTCCCGAGAGCATCGGCCCGGCGGTGACGACCACGGAGGGTATGTTCGCCCGTGCTGCGGCCATGAGCATTCCCGGGGTTATCTTGTCGCAGTTGGTCAGAAGCACCAGCCCGTCCAGCCGGTGGGCCTCGGCCACGGTCTCCACCATGTCGGCGATGAGCTCCCGCGAAGGCAGGGAGTACTGCATGCCCGAATGGCCCATGGCTATGCCGTCACAGATGCCCGGCACCCCGAAAATGAAGGAATAGCCGCCCCCCGCGTGCACCCCCTTCTCGATGAACCGCTCCAGGTCCCTCATGCCGATGTGGCCGGGGATGAGGTCCGTGAAGCTGCTGGCGATGCCGATGAAGGGGCTTCCCATGGCGGACTCCGGGAGCCCGGTGGCGTAAAGGAGCGCCCTGTGGGGGGTGCGCTCTATGCCCTTGGTGATGGCCTTGCTCCTCACTGTGTTTCCTCCTCCCCGATAATAGAACCTATCTCAAAATTGCTTCCGGCTCAGCCCCGAAAAGTCGTGCGACTTTTCGGGGACCCCTGGCCGAAAGAGGCCTAAATAGCGGCATGCGGCGTCCTGAAGAGAAAATCGTCCTCAACGCAGCGTTGCTGCGCCTCCGGGCGATTTCCCCTTCCCTCCTTGTCTGCCGCCATTTATTCTCTCTTTCGCTTCGAAATCAATTTTGAGACAGGTTCTAAAGAAAAACCGTTTTCGGCCGGGATGCCCCTTGCGCGTACACATCCCCTCTGCGACCCCCGGCGGGTCGAAAAAAAGGGGAGACAGGCTGTGCCGGTCAGCCCTCAGGCGCCGGCCGCTTTACGAATGCGCCACCTTGTATTGACGGATGAAATCGGCCATCCGGTCTTTCATTTGAAGTTTTACTTTCTGAAGGGTCTTCTTTTCGTGCTCTTCCTCGGGAGTGAGGTAGACCCGCCTGTTTATCCGGGAGATTTTCTCCTTCAGGTTGCGGTGCTCATCGAAGACCTTCCGGAACTCCTCATTCTCCCTCCCGAGGACCTCTGCGATTTCGTTCTCCGTCAATGCGTACCTCCTTGTCTCTGAGGTGCATACGAAGCCCCGGCCCGGAAAAAGGCCGGCAAGCACTCCCCTTGCCCCATATGTGCCATTGCCCGCCGTCGACGGGCGCGGCGATGCCTTGCTCTTTTCCTCCGAGACGAACACGTTTCTCACAACACCTCCGCCACTATTTTCTCCGCGAGCCGATAAGAGTTCGCGATGCAGTCATTGACGCTTATCCCGCCGAAGGCGTTCCCCGTGATATAAAGGCCCGGGTGGCGCTCCGTCACGGCCTCCACGGCCCGGCACCGCTCCTGGTGCCCCAGCGTGTACTGGGGGATGGCCTGCTCATGCCTGTAAATGCGCACCAGGTCGGGCTCCCCCCGGATGGTGAGGACGCCCTTGAGCTCCGAGAGCACCATGTCCAGGAGCTTCGCGTCCTCCTGAAGGGCCAGCTCCGGCGCCCTCTGGCCCCCCACCATGGTCCTTAAAAGCACGTGGCCCTCGGGGGCCCTGTTTTCGAAGACGCTGGAGTCATAAAGGGTGCCCAGGATCTTCCTTTTCTCCCGGTAGGGGACCAGAAACCCGAAGGCCCCGAGGTCCCCCTGCACGTTCTCCCGCCTGAACCCCGTGCAGAGCACCGTGACGGCGGGATAGGGTATGTCCTCCAGGACGCCCGCCACCCCGGGCTCCAGGTCCCTCAGGATGCCCGCCCCCTGGTGGGCCGGAACGGCCAGGACCACCGCGTCGGCCTCCAGCCGGGAGCCGTCCGAAAGGGTGAGGGCGTAGCCGCCGGAGAGCCTCTCGATGCTCACGGCCCTGCTTTTCGTGTGCACCACGCCTCCCAGGGCGCCGTGGAGGGCGTCTATCAGGGCCTGCATGCCGTCCCGGAAAGAGGTCAGCGTCCCTCCCGGGCCGGCCCCCACGGACTTCCTCCGCTTGGCGGTAAGCTTTATCATGGCCTTGATGAGGCTCCCGTACTGCTGCTCCATCTCGTGGATGCGCGGGAAACAGCTCTTCAAGCTCAGGACCTCGGGGTCTCCGGCATAGATGCCCGAGGCCATGGGGTCGATGAAGTTCTCCAGGGCCTCCCTCCCCAGCCGCCTGCGGGCGAAGTCGGCCAGGGACTCGTCCTCCTTTCTCCCCCGCGGGATGAAGGGCTCCAGCGCTATGCGGAGCTTGCTCGCCGGGCTCATGAGGCCCGTGCGCAGGAAGGCCGGGGGAGTTTCGGGCAGGCGCTTGAGGGAGCCGCCGGAGTAGATGTAGCGCTTCCGGGCCAGGTCGGAGCTTCTCAGGGGCTCCAGGGACAGGAGAGAGGCAAGCTCCAGGGTCTTGGGCTTGTTGTCGAGGAAGCCGTTTACGCCCCACTCGCAGAGGAAACCGTCGGCCCTGTCCGACCATATCTTGCCCCCGGGGCGCTCCTCGGCCTCCAGGAGCATGATGTCCAGGTCGCTCCGGCCCCTCAGGAGATACGCCAGAGAGAGGCCCGATATGCCGCCGCCGGCGATGAGGAGCCTCAGAGCCACCCCACCTCCCTGGCCTTGGCAGTAACGAGGTCCTCAAGAGCACTGATGAACAGTGGATGCGTGTTCAGCGACTCGGTCCTCCTCGCGCGCAGGCCGAGTTTCTCCGCCATGCCTCTATATAGTATATCAATTTCGTACAGAGTCTCAATATGGTCCGAGACAAAGCTGATGGGCACGAGCAGAACGTCCCTGGCGCCGCCCCCGGCCAGGGTCTTCAGGACCTCCTCGGTGCTGGGCTCAAGCCACTCGACCGGGCCCGTGCGCGACTGATACCCCAGGTGTCCCCTCACGCCCAGCTTCTCCTCGAGCGCCCGGATGGTCCCCGTGATGTGCTTCACATAGGGGTCGCCGGCCTCGATGAGGCTCACCGGCAGGCTGTGGGCGCTGAAGAGGACCTCGGTTTCGTCCCGCAGCTCCTTCCGGATGAGCCCGGCCAGGGCCTCGATGTACAGGGGATGCTCATGGAAGGAAGACACGGCGGCCCAGTCCATCTCCCTGCCCGCGAGGGCCTCCCGGAGGGCGTCCTCCGAAGAGCCCGTGGTGGCCACGGAGTAATGGGGGTAGAGGGTGAGGGAGATGAGTTTTCTGACGCCGTCGCGCTCGGCCCGGGCGACCGCCTCCCCGATGAAGGGCTTCCAGTAGCGCATGCCCACGTAGACCCGGAAGTTCCCTCGGCCGCGCAGCTTTTCCTCCAGGGCCCGGGCCTGGGCCGCGGTAATCTCCGGCAGGGGCGAGGCCCCGCCGATGAGGCCGTACCACTTGCGGGACCGGGGGGCCTTCAGCGTGGAGATGAGCCAGGCCAGGGGCCTCTGCATGAAGCGCGGCCCGAGCCTGATGATCTTTCTGTCCGAGAAAAGATTGTAAAGAAAAGGCCTTACGGCCTGCAGGGAGTCCGGCCCTCCCAGGTTCAGAAGGACGACCCCAATCACTCCTCTTCGGCCTCCAAATACCCTTACCCTCTGCCGCTCAGCTCGTGCACGGCCTCGACCAGGGCCTGGGCCTGCTCCACCGGGGTTTCCGGGAGAATGCCGTGCCCGAGGTTGAAGATGTGTCCCTTGGCGGCCCTGCCCTTCTCAAGGATATCCCGAACCCGCTCCCGGAGCTTCTCCCGGGGGAGGAACAGGGCGCAGGGGTCCAGGTTGCCCTGCACGGCGGGACGCTTGCCGATTACCTTGACGGCCTCCTTCATGTCGATGCGCCAGTCTATGCCCAGGACGTCGGCCCCCGCTTTCTTGGCCTCCCGGAGGATGGCCGCGCAGTTGTTGACGAAGTAGATGACGGGCACGCCCTCTTTCTTGAGGGCCTTGACGATTCTCTTTACGTAGGGAAGCTCGAACTCCACGAAATCCGCGGGGCAGAGCACGCCCGCCCAGGAGTCGAAAATCTGCACGGCCTGCGCGCCGGCGCGTATCTGTGCCTGAAGATACGCCTCCACCGCCGCGGTGATGCGCTCCATGAGGTCGTGGTACAAAACCGGGTCGCCGTACATCATGCGCTTGGTGGCCAGGAAGTTCTTGGAGCTTCCGCCTTCTATCATGTAGGTCGACAGGGTGAAGGGGGCCCCGGAGAAGCCGATGAGGGGCACCTTGTCCTCAAGCCTCGGGCGCAGTATCCTGATGGTCTCCAGCACGTAGCCCAGGTCGTCCTCCGGCTCCGGCACGGCCAGGCGCTCCAGGCGCGAGCGGGTGCGGACGGGGTCGGCCAGGACGGGGCCGCGCTTCTCGTGAAACTCCACCTTCATGCCCATGGCCTCCGCCACCACCAGGATGTCGCTGAAGAGGATGGCGGCGTCCACGCCCAGGCGGTCCACGGGCTGAAGGGTCACCTTGGCGGCCAGCTCCGGCGTCCTGCACAGGGTGAGGAAGTCCACCTGGCTGCGGACTTCCTGGTACTCGGGCATGTAGCGGCCGGCCTGCCGCATGAGCCACACGGGGGTGTAGGGCACGTCCTCACCGCGGCAGGCCTTGAGAAAGGTGTCGTTCATGAAAAATTCCTCCTGAAAAATCTGAGCACGGCGGATGCAGAGGAAGCGCCGGAGCGCCCCTTCCCTATTTCTCCTTGACCAGCTTCTTCCGAAGCTTCACGGGCACGTAGCCGCAGAAAGGCTCCTCTTCGAGATAGTCTCCGGTGACGGCATAGGCCCGGGCGCGGCACCCCCCGCAGACGTTTATGTACTCGCAGGAGCCGCACCGGCCCTTGTAGCTCTTGAAGTCGCGCAGGTGGCGGAAAAGCTCCGCGTTCTCCCAGATGTCCTTGAAGGACCGCTCCCGCAGGTTGCCGGCGGACTTGGGGAAGTAGCTGCAGGGCAGCACGTTGCCGTCGACGTCGATGAGGCAGATGAGCTGACCGGCGATGCAGCCCTTGGCCCCCCCGGTGGAGAACTTCAGGGTACGCCGCTTGACCCGCTCTCCCTCCTCCTTGGCCTTCTGCAACTGGATGCGGTAGTACTGCGGGGCGCAGGTAGGGCGCACGAGCATGTCGGGCTCTTCCTTCTCCATCTCGTAATGCCACTCCAGTATCTCTTCGTAGTCCTCCCTGGAGATGAGCTCGCTCATGATGTCCTCGCCCCGGCCCGTGGGCACAATCATGAACATGTACCAGGCCGTGGCCCCCAGCTCCCTGGCCAGGCGGTGGACGCGGGGAATCTCCTCCTGGTTCCGCTTGGTGAAGGAGGAGTTGATGATGAACTCTATGCCGTGTTCCCTGAAGAGCCGGGCGGCGTTGATGGTGGCCTCGAAGGCCCCCCTCTGGCTCCGGAAGTCGTCGTGGACCTCCGCGGTGGAGCCGTCCAGGCTCAGCGAGACGATGCGTATGCCGGAGTCCTTTATCTTCCCGCAGACCTCCTCCGTCACCAGGAGGCCGTTGGTGGCCATGCACATCCTCAAGCCCTTCTCCGTGCCGTAGCGGGCTATGTCGAAGACGTCCCGGCGCACCAGGGGCTCCCCGCCGGAGAGGACCACCACGGGCTTGGCATAGGAGGCGATGTCATCGAGGATGCGGAAGGCCTCCTCGGTGGAGAAGTCCGGGTGCCCCTGGACCTCCGCCTCCGAGGAGGAGCGGCAGTGCACGCACCGCAGGTTACACCGGCGCGTAATCTCCCAGGCAATCCATTTGGGGGCAAATTCCGTTATCATTCAGGCTCTGGCCGTCAAACGATGTCTTCCCCGCCCCGAAGGCTCTCCCCCGGGGCCGGGCGCTCCCTATTATACATGGGACTCCACCAGCTTTTCACGCCAGACCGCCTCCTCCGTGGCACGGAGCAGGGGGCCGAAAGTGGAGGGGTCCAGCGCGCTGACGGCGACCGCGCCGTGGCGGGAGGCCAGGCGCCGGGCCGTTTGGGGATCGAGCTTGTCCATCTTGTTGAAGACCAGCACCTCCTCCTTCCCCCCGACGCCCAGGTCCGCGAGGACCTTCCGCACCGAGGCGATGTGCTGCTCGAACCGGGGATTGGAGACGTCCACCACGTGAAGCAGGACGTCGGCGTCCGCGAGCTCCTCCAGCGTGGCCCTGAAGGCGGCCATGAGGTCCCTAGGCAGGTCGCGGATGAACCCCACCGTGTCGGTGACGACCACCTCCCGCTCCCGGGGGAACCTGAGCCGCCTGCTCGCCGTATCCAGAGTGGCGAAGAGCTTGTCCTCCACGAAGGTCGCGCTCCGGGTGAGGCCGTTCAGCAGGGTGGACTTCCCGGCGTTGGTGTACCCCACGATGGAGACGATGGGCACCCCCCGGGCCACCCGCCGCTGCTTGCGCTGCCTGCGGGCCGCGGAGAGCCCCTCCAGTTGCTTCTCCAGCAGGGCGATGCGGTCGCGCACCCTCCGGCGGTCCACCTCGAGCTTCGTCTCGCCGGGGCCCCTACCCCCGATGCCGCCCATCAGGCGGCTCATGGCCGTCCCCTTGCCGGTGAGCCGGGGGAGCCGGTACCTGAGCTGGGCAAGCTCCACCTGGACCTTGCCGTCGCGGCTGTGGGCCCGCCGGGCGAAGATGTCCAGGATGAGCTGCGTACGGTCTATCACCTTCAGCTCGGTAAGCTCCGTGATGGCCTTCATCTGCGAGGGCGTGAGGTCCTGGTCGAAGATAAGCAGGGTGGCGCCCATGTTCAGGGCGTCGATGACGATTTCCTTGAGCTTCCCCTCGCCCACCAGGTAGCGGGGGTTTACCCGCTTGGGCCTCTGAATGACGGTGTTCAGGACGAGGACATCGCTGCTTTCCGCCAGTTCCCTCAGCTCGTCCATGGAGTCTTCCTGCTCGTAGCGGGGCGCCCTGGAAACCCCAATGAGGATGGCCCTTTCCCGGGGGTCCGACTGCTCGAAGACCCGCCGGCGGTTCATCTCCTCTTCCATGGCCCGCACGAAACCGGCCACGTCGAACCGGCCCCTGTGGAGGTCCTCCTCGGTCTTCTCCACTCCCTGGGGGGTAAGATGGGCCACCCGGACACGGGAGAGGGCCTCGTCCTCGACGTCGATGGCCGCCACCAGGTCGAGCCTCAGGGAGGCCAGGTCGGTGAGGTCGTCCCGGCTCAGGGGCTCCCCCCGGAGATGCGTGTGCACGAGGCGCAAACCCCTCAGGGGCCGCCTCCCCAGGGGGAAGGCCTCCAGGGACGGAATGAAAATCCCCCGGGCGTCGCCCACGATGACCTCGGCCACCGCGCCCTCGCGGGTGACGAGAAGCCCTATCTGCCTGTTCAGGGTCCTCGACAATGCCGACAGGGTGCGGGCCACTTCGGGGGTGACGATGCTGCGGGGGGGTATCCTTCTGCGGTAAAGCCTCTCCAGAGCGCTCTTCTCGCTCCGCTTGAGGCCCGATATGTTGCCGTGTACTGCCGGTATGAGCGTTCCTCCTTCTTCACTATTATTGTATCACACTAGTGTGGCGTCCCAAATGTATTTGTCATTGTCCGGCTTGACCGGACAATCCAGAAGTCCTTGAAAAGGCTGGATTCCCCGATCACGTCGGGGAATGACGTTGGAGAATTTCTGCAAAGTATTTCGGGGACGCCACTAGAACCTGTCTCAAGATTGATTTCGAAGCGAAAGAAAGAATAAATGGCGGCAGACAAGGAGGGAAGGGGAAAGACGGTAGGCCCTCAAGAACAAAGGTGCCGGGCCGCCCTGGCAACCCTGGGCGGCGTCAGTTCCAGCTCTTGGAGGCGGTGAGCATGACGATGTGGACCTCGCCGTCCTGCACAGTGGGGTTCAGGGGGGTCTCGGCCCTGTTGTCGAACTGCAGGTAGCGCCACCGGCCCGCCAGGCCCCATCCGCGGCCGAATGCGTACCGGGCGGCAACGTCCACCTGGTTCTGGGCGACCTTCACCTCGGCAAGCTCCACCACGGAGACGGGGATGGAGAAATCCCCGTAATGCGCCCGGCTCAGGGTATGGCTGGCGGAGGTGCGCAGCGTGAGGTTCCGGAGAGGGACCACCTGCACCCCCGCGAAGACGTTGTGGGCCTCGTCCCTGTAACGGACACGGGGGGACAGAACACCACCGGCCACCGCCCCCTGCGTCACCCGGTTCCGGATGTAGGCGTACCCGGTGGAGACGGAAACCTTCTCGTTCATCCCGTAGGCAAGCAGTGCGGCCACCTTGTCCCGCCTGCGGTCCCGGTCCCCCGCATCCACGCCCTCGAAGGAGACATGGTCGCGCCCCTCGAAGAGGACGTCGTAATGGAGGGTCCCCTGGAGCCTCTCCAGGGCATGCCAGGTAAGGGAGACCCTGGCCCGGTCGGCCCGGTCCGGGGAGGTGTTATACGCGGGGTCGTCCACTTCACGATGGGTGTAGCGGACGCTTCCCTTGAGCCTCCTTCGAAGGCGGGTCCTCACCGACAGGGTGACCTCGTTCCGGCTGGTGGTCTCCGGGAGGTCCCAGAGGCGGGCGTTCTCCCGGTCTATCTCCCTGTAGAGGTAATCGACCTTGACCAGGGTGGCCCGCACCCTGTAGGACAGGGAGGTGGAGAGCATCTGGTCCGTCCGGGAAAGGGAAGGCTTGATGCCGGTCAGAGGGGTGAAGGCCGTAAAGCCCAGGTAGTCGTCGGGAAGCGCCGAGGGATTTTCCACATCCACGTCCAGCACCCGGTAGCGCACCCGCAGGGTAAGCCCCTGCATGGGTATGAGCCGGAGGGAGCCGGCCCCCAGGAAAGACTCGGCCTCGGCCCCGCTTACCGTGTTCGTCCTGTCGGTGTCGCTCACCGTGACGGCGGCCACCACCCTGCCCGTGTGGGAGGTATGGAGCCTGACCGTGTTGGTCGAGCCCTCCAGGTCGGGGACAAGGCCGTGGGGAAAGACACCCGCCGGGCTGATGGTGCCCGTGGAGCCCACGGCCGCCGTGTAGCTTTCGGTGGAAAATCTTCCCCCGCCGGAGTCGAACCGCATCTCCGTATGGGAGTACTCCGCCTCCACGGGCCCCAGGTGGCTGTTGGCCCCTACCCGGTACTGCCGCGTCTCCCAGTCTATGTGCCTGCGCTCCGAGACGCGCCTGAGGTCGTTGAAGAAGCCCGACCCGCCAAGGAACCGCTGCTGGACGTCCCCCTCCCGGCTGACGTAAAGGTTCTCGGCGAAAACGTGCAGTGGAAAGGTGTGGGCCTTCAGGCGAAGGAAGGCATCGTCGATGTCCACGTCCAGATGAAACTCCTCCCCCTTATTCCGCCGCTCCACGACGGAGGAGGGGCCGAGGCTCACCAGGACGACGTTATTAAGGTTATGAAAGAGCGAGCGCTTCACCCACCGGGCAAGGACCATGTCGCTGTAGGCATAGCGCAGGTCCCCGTATATGTCCTTCTTGTTGAGGACGTCCGTCTCCAGATGAATCCGGTGCGGGAAGGGGAAGGCCACCAGGCTCACGCCGCCCTGCAGGCTGTCCCTGAGGTACTCGTACTCGGCGGCACGGGGAGACCCCTCCACGCCCACCAGCCTATAGCCGCCCCTGAGCTCCAGATGGGGCGGGATGTCCGGATAGGTATACAGGCCCTCGTCGGCAAAGGCCGCCCGGCCCAGAAGGGCCAGGGCAAGGAAGAAAATGCCCGCCAGAGGGCGCCCGCGGGGACGGCTCACCGGATGAACCTCCCTCTGCCGCCCGGTGAAGGGATGTCGGTCCCGTGGATGCGCGAGTGGCAGTCCGTGCACCGGGTGAAAAAGGCCCCGGCCGACTCGACGGGGGCGGCCGGGTCCGTCTGGTGCCCCTCGTGGCACTGCAGGCAGAGGAAAGGCTGGTTCTCCTGAAGAAGATTGTTATGGACCGAGCCGTGGGGAACGTGGCACTCCGTGCAGTCTTCCATCAGGTCGGCATGCTCAAAGACGTATGGCCCCGCCTTCTCCTGGTGGCACCGGGCACAGGTGGCGGCTACGGTGTCTCCCCTCAGAAGGTTCTCCCCCATGGTGCCGTGGGGCTGGTGGCAGTCCGTGCAGAAGACCTTCTCCTCCGGGACGGGGTGGTGGCTGGGGAGGGAGAATTCCATCCTCTTTTCCTCGTGGCACCCGTAACACATGGCGGAGGTCTCCCGGGGGGCAACCATGAGGTCGGGGCCGGCGTGGACATTGTGGCAGTCCAGGCAGGAGACACCGGCCTCGGCATGGGCGCCGCCGCTCCAGGCGTGGAGGTTGAAGGTGGCGTTTCTGGTGTGGCACTTCAGGCACAGAAGGCTCTGTGCCGGAGGGGGAAGGTTTTTGATGTCGATGAAGGTCTTGTAGTCGCAGGCCAGCTGCTTGCCCTCCTCGGCGGCCTTTCGGACCTTCTCCTCCGTGAGGCCCTCGATGGCCAAGCTCCCCGGGCCGTGACAGGTCTCGCAGTCCACAAGGGGCAGGCCCGTCCGGGGCGACATCTGGGCCCCCATGGTGCTGGCCTCGAAGTCCTCGCGTATCTTGTCGTGGTAGTGGCAGGCCCGCAGGCAGTTGTCCGTGCCCACGTAGTCCGCGTCATACCTGCCCACCAGGAGCTTCTCGTACTCCTTCTGAGGGAAGATGGGCTTGGATGTCTTCAGGGCCTCGCATCCCACGAAGATGAAAGCCACCAGGGACAAGAACACGACGCTGCGGGCCAAGGGCGCTGTCCTCCCCGTCTTAATAAGGTCATCTACTATATTCTTAATGCCACCCCCTGTCAACGCTT
>JARRLN010000015.1 GCA_037386965.1 Nitrospirota bacterium | reverse complement strand
GCGTACCTGGACAAGCTGCTGCGGGTCCTTGGTCAGGCCGACGATCAGCGTGTCCTTCAACTGAAAGAGCGCATCGGGCAGCGGAATGCCGGGGACGACCGGGACGTTGGCCGCCCGGATCCCGCGGTTGGCGAGATAGATGCAGGTCGGCGTCTTGGAGGTGCGCGAGACGCCCAGGACGATCAGGTCGGCGTCGCGCAGGCGTTCGGTCTGCTGACCGTCGTCGTTGGATAGCGCGAAGTTCACTGCCTCGATCCGCTCGAAATACTCGGCGTCCAGGGCGTGTTGCAGGCCGGGCCGGCCCCGGATCGTGACGCCGAAGTAGGCGGCCAGTGTGTGGATCACCGGGTCCAGGACAGGGATGCAGGGCACGCCCAGCTCGCGGCAGCCCTCGACCAGCCGGGCGCGCAGGGAATCGTTGATGATGGTCATGATCACCGGGCCCGGGTGCTGGCGAATGCCTTCGACCACGCGCTCCATCTGGCTGGGCGTGCGCACCAGGCTCCAGACGTGCTCGCGCGGCTCCACCCCTTCGAACTGCACCAGGCAGGCGCGAGCGACGGAATTGAGCGTCTCGCCGGTGGCATCGGACACCAGATGCAGATGGGGCGCCGTGGTCTGGGTCTTCTCGCCTTCCAAGAACAAGATGATGCAAGAAGGCAGACGTCCCAAGATCAGCATCCTGGACTTTGACGTATCCAATAATTCCCTGGGCAGAGCGTACATTCTGGCCCAGGCTCTTTCGGCAAAGTACGACGTAGAGATATGCGGACCCGCGAAGAACGGCAAAATCTGGGAACCCCTTGCCAGCGGTGAGTTCAAGGTCACGGTATTGCCGGGCGGTTCGCTGCCTGTCCTCCTTTTCCGTCTGCCGAGGATATTGAAAGCGATAGACGGAGACATCGTCTACGCGGTCAAGCCCAGGTTTACGAGCTTCGGTTATGCACTTTTGAAGAAGCTTTTTTCGCGCACCCCGGTGGTTCTGGACATAGACGACTGGGAGTTGGGCTTTTATTACAAAGACAAAGTGGTGAACCGCCTCACGCGACTGCTTCACGTCACCAACCCCAACGGATTCTGCTCGACCCTGCTCATGCACAAGCTCATACGCCTGGCCGATGCCCGTACCACCGTATCGTCGTTTCTTCAAAAAAAGTACGGTGGGATGCTCATACCGCATGCCAAGGACACCGAGGCCATGGACCCCGGTAAACACGCGCCTGCCGGGGAACTGGCCGGACTTGCGGGGAAGAAGAAAGTGATGTTCCTCGGGACGCCCAGAAAGCCCAAAGGGGTGGACGACGCCCTGGAGGCGGTGCTCGGGGTGGACGACCCTTCGGTGGTCATGGTGATAGTGGGCGGCAAACCCGGGGGCAAATACGAACGAAGGCTCCAGGAAAAGGCAAGGGACAGGCTTCATATCATCGGGCAGATACCGATGCACAAGGTGCCCGAATATTTGAAAGCGGCTGACGTGGTCGTGGTGCCCCAAAAACGAAACACGGCTACCCGGGGGCAACTGCCTTCGAAACTTCTGGATGCCATGGCCATGGCCCGACCCATAGTCTCCACTGCCGTGGCGGACATTCCGCAAATACTGGACGGCTGCGCCCTGGTGGTCGAGCCCGAGCGTCCGGAGGAAATGTCCGGGGCAATAAAACGTCTCCTTGAGCAACCCGCGGAGGCGGCCCGGTTGGGGAATATGGCGAGGCAAAGGTGCAAGGAACGATACAGCATGGCAGTGGTCCGGGCGCGGCTCGAGAGGATAATGGGGCACGTTGCCGAGGGGCGTCCGGTGCCCGATGAGCCCTGAAACGGCAAGGGACGCGCGCTCCCCTTCTCCCGTCGCGGAAGAAGACTTGCCACCACCGGCGGCCAAGCGTGTACAATAGAGAATATCTGGGGCACCGGACCATGAAGAGGCTCTCGGCAATCATATGCGCCCTTCTTCTCTTCGGGCTTGTGGCCTGCTCCGAAAGCCCCGCCTCCCTTTATGACAATGCCCGGTTCGAGGAGCTCCAGAACAACCGCGAGCACGCCCTCCGGCTTTACAGGGAGCTCCTGCGGGAGCACCCCGAGAGCCCTTACGCGGCAAAGGCCAGAGAGAGGCTCGAAGAGCTGGGCGTGGAAAGTGAGAGGAAATGACGGGCAACCAGGCCCCCCCTGCCCGGGTCGAGGGGCGTCGCGACCGCCGGGCCGTTTTCTTTGACAGGGACGGCACCCTCTGCGAGGACGCGGATTACCTGAGCAGGTGGGAAGACTTTAAAGTACTTCCTGACATTGCATCTCTCAAGCTATTGAGAGATAAGCATTTTAAACTTATCGGCATTACGAACCAGTCAGGAATAGCCAGGGGCATAATCAAAGAGGAGTTCGTCAGGGAAGTCAACAGATATTTTATTGACGCACACGGATTCGAAGATTTTTACTACTGCCCCCACCATCAGGACGAACACTGCGCCTGCCGTAAGCCCGAGCCAGGCATGCTCCTGAGGGCCGGGGTGGAGCACGGGGTTGACCTCACGCGTTCCTACGTGGTGGGCGATAAGGAAGCGGACATGCTGCTTGCAAAGGCGGTGGGGGCCAAGGGCGTGCTGGTGCTTACGGGAAAGCAGAGCGGCTCCCCGAACGCGGCTTTTGTTGCACGAGGTCTTGCCGAAGCGGTAAAGTATATTCTCAGTGATATATAACAAGGAGTTTTTGTCGTGAGAGAGACTATCCTGAATCAGGCGTACAATTCCGTCGTCGCCTTTGTAAGGGCAAAGCACGTCGAGGAAATAGACGAGGCATACGACTATTTCTGGGAGGAGGAGGACCCGGCGGATTTCCTCGGCGGCAGACCGCTGGAGCTGGGTTTCATGAATTTCGAGGACTGGCTCGTATGCGACTATCGCCCCGGGGAGGCAAAGGGCTTTATCGACAGGTTTATCGAGGATTCAAGGCCCGATAAAGAGATGGCCGCGGTCCTAGAGGGGCTTCGGACGGGCAGCGTGTTTGCCACGCGTCTTATCGATGTGGAGGGCGAGAAGGCCATGGGCAGGTGCGTCTATCCCTTCGCCGACAGAAAGGCCCTCGTGCTCGACTCTCTGGAGGGCCAGTTCCGGCGGTATCAAAAGCATAAGAACCCCGGAAGCTCCATGGCCGACTTTCTGGCTGACGAAACATACGCGTTTAACACCATATGGGTAAGCTGCCTCAACCTCTAACCGCCATCCCAGGGAGAATGAGGTGTTTCGGATATCGATGCCCGCGCGAGTGTTGAATTTAAATCCGGCTTTCAACCGTCCGCTTCAAATCCCGTTCCTCAGCCCGTGGTCCCCATGGACGTAAGCAAAACGGGGGCGATTCACGCGGCGAAAAATCGTCTCATCAAAAAGGACGGCGCGTGAACGAAGCCGTTGCCGATACGCACAACCGCGTATTCAGCGCAAGAGCGAAAAGAATCGAACAGGTTCTGGTCGTGACGCTCGGCGCGTTCGCCCTCTCGGCGTTTTTCTCGCAGACGGGCATCAATTCCTTTGGATTGCTAAGTCTCCTCCTGCTTCTCATCCTGAAAATGCACACGAGGTTCACCCGGAAGGATTATCTGCCGAGGCCGCTGGTCATATGGACGATTATCATGCTTGTAAACATGGCGATAAGCGCGGTCATAGTATCGGACAACCGGCTCCGGGGGCTCGTCGAGCTGAAAAGGCAATGGGCCATCTTTCTTGGCGGACTTCTGGTAATCAGCCCTTTGAGCGACCAGAGCAGGAAAAAGATAATCTACGTTTTTATTGCAGGCGCGGTGCTGGCGGGCATCATGGGAGTTTTCCAGCACTTTGGCATCCTGTTGAAGCACGTTGACCGGTCCCACGCTTTTGCCCATCCCATCCATTACGCCGAAACCCTTTCCTTTTCCGGGGCCATTGCCCTCATGCTGTTGCTGATTCCGAACGACGTATTGCCCAGGAACAGGAAAGTGACTTTTCTGCTCCTGCTGACCGTACTGGCGTCTTTTACGGGTGTACTTTTTTCCTTGACCAGGGGGGTCTGGATATCGCTTGCAGCGGCGTGCCCGCTTATTCTCTTCCTCTACCGCCCTCGTAAGGCATTGATATTTACCCTCTCGGCCCTGGCCGTGCTTCTTGTCATTTTTGTCCAGAGCAAGGAGCTCCGGACCAGAGCGACTTCGATTTATACCTCTCTTTACACGGAAGGTCCATACGGAAGCACCGGAAGCCGATTCGTGCTCTGGAAGGCCTCCCTGCTGATGTTCGAAGGCTCGCCGCTCGTGGGCGAGGGGGTCGGGGATTTCGATGACGACGTAAACAAGCTTATCGCCCAGAAGGAAATCGCCCCTATCTCCGTGACCTGCCATGCCCATAACATCTTTTTTCAGGCATTGGCCACGCAGGGGCTGGTAGGGCTCGTCATTCTCTGCGTGGTCCTGGCGCAGTTGTTCAGATGGGGGATGAAAATGCTCAAGGCCGGTCGCCCGATAAACGGATATCTGATCCTCCTTGTCACCCTCTTGACCGTCCTGGAAGGATTAACGGAATATAACCTGGGTGTCAGCAAATTTCTGGCGGTATTCATGTTCAGCCTGGGCCTGTTTGGCGGCTACGGTGTCGCAACCCCGGAAAACCCCATACGTACAGAGATACGGAGAGGTTAACAGTCGCTCGGGCGTAAACGGCTGGCAACCCTGGCGCCGACGTCAAGGTATAATACGGAAGAAATCTCGAGGGCATCGCTCCTTTGAATAGCCCGGGCTCCTATAAGAACATACTGGTAAGGGGGGTCAACCGTATAGGGGATACGGTTTTTTCCCTGCCCGCCGTAAAAGCCCTCAAGCAGGCCTTCCCCGGCGCGCGGCTCACGGTGCTCACGAAACCCCTGCCGGCAAGCCTTTTCAAGAACAACCCCTGTGTGGACGAGGTACTGATTTTCGATAGCCGGGACGCCCATGCGGGCATCGGGGGAAGGCTCCGGCTCGCCCGGGAATTACGCGGGAAAGGATTCGACCTTGCGGTGGTTTTCCACAACTGTTTCGATGCGGCGCTTGCTCCCTTTCTCGCGGGCATCCCGGAACGAATCGGATACAGGAAGGAACTTCGCGGGCCTCTCCTTACCCGCAAACTGCCCTTCCCGCAAAGCGCAGTGCATCAGGTGGACCACTACCTCGCCCTTACGGCCGTGTGCGGAGCGGCTACCGAGGACCGGATGCCGGAACTCTTTATCACCTCTGAAGAGAAGGAAGACGCATTGCGCTTCGTTTCTCAAAACAACGTCCGAAGGCCCCTTATCGGCTTTATCCCCGGGGCCGTGGCCCTCACCCGCCGATGGTCTCCGGAACGCTTCGCCCACCTGGGCGACCGGCTGGCGGCGGCCACCGGGGGGAGCGTGCTCATCCTCGGCGGCCCGGACGAAAAAGAGATATCCAAGGCAATCAGGCAGCGGATGAGGGCACGGCCTTTCGATATGACCGGCACGATAAGCCTCCGGGGGCTTATGGCCCTCCTGGGTCTCTGCGACCTGGTCGTCTCCAACGATACAGGCCCCATGCATCTGGCCTGGGCCCTCGGGCGGCCGGTGGTCACCTTTGTGGGAGCGGCCGACATCCGGGAGATCCGCCCCCTGAGCCCCCGGGTCCGCATCATACGCAAGGACCTCCCGTGCAGCCCCTGTATCAGGGAGGTTTGCCCCGAAGGGCATACGCGCTGCCTGGACCTCATTACCGTGGACGAGGCCTTCGAGACGGCCATGGAAGCACTGAAGGAGACATGGAACCCCGAAACATCCTCATTATCAAGCTGAGCGCCATCGGCGACGTGGTGATGGCAACACCGGTCATCAGGGTGCTCAGGAACGCTTACCCCGGAGCCCGCCTCACCTGGCTTGTGGAGGAGGCCTCAAGCGGCCTCCTTTGCACCAACCCCCTTCTTGACGAGGTGATGGTCTGGCCCAAGGAGGCGTGGAAGGGCCTTTTTCGCGCACGGAGCTACATGGCCGTCCTCAGGGAGGCGCGTCTTTTCACCGGCGCCCTGCGCTCCCGCCGCTTCGACCTTGTGCTGGACCTCCAGGGTTTCCTTAAAAGCGGGCTCATCGCCATGCTTTCGGGCGCGCCAGAGCGCGTAGGGCTCGCCTCCAGGGAGGGCAGCCGGCTTCTCATGAGAAAGGTCGTCCCCTGGGACAGGAGCGAAAGACGCATCGGGGCCCAGTATCATCAGTTCGTCCGGGGGCTGGGGCTTGACCCCGGCGACTTCCGAATGGACATCGCCCTTGGCGAGAAGGAGGAAGTCTTCGTCCGGGATTTCCGGCGGGCCCGGGGCCTTTCGGGCCCCTATGCTGCCCTCTGTCCTTTCTCCTCCAAGCCTCAGAAGGAATGGCCCGGAGAGCGGTGGCCGCGCCTGGCCATGCTCCTGGCCGAGAGGTACGGCATGCACTCCCTCATCCTGGGGGGGAGCGCGGACAGGGAGAAGGCCCTCCGCATCGAGGAACGGTCCAGAGGAAACGCCTTCTGCGTTGCCGGGGAGGCCACCCTCAAGGAGTCGGCCGCCCTTGCCAAGCACGCGTCCCTGCTCGTGGGTGGCGACACCGCCCTCACCCACATGGGAATCGCCTTCCAGGTTCCCACGGTAGCCGTCTTCGGGTCCACCTTTCCCTACGACGACACCGGCCTTGCGGGGACGGCCATTATCTATAAAGGGTTCGGATGCTCCCCCTGCAAGCGTCATCCCGTCTGCGCGGGGGACTTCCCCTGCCTTTCCGCCATTGGGGTCGAGGAGGTCCTGGGAGCGGCCTCCCGGCTCCTGGAGGCCGCATGAAAGTCCTTCACGTGGAGACCGGAAAGAACCTGTTCGGTGGAGCCCTCCAGGTGCTTTACCTCCTTCGGGGGCTCAAGGAGCGCGGGGTCTCAAACATCCTGGTCTGCACGAGGGGCAGCGCCCTGGCGGACCAGGCCAGGGGACTGGCCGACCAGGTCCATCCCCTGCCCATGGCGGGCGACCTGGACCTTCGTTTCATCTGGCGGCTCCGGAGAATCATCGTGTCCGCAGCTCCCGATATCGTCCATCTGCACAGCCGCCGGGGCGCGGACGTCCTGGGAGGGCTCGCAGCCGCCTTCACCGGTTCCAGAACTATCCTTTCCCGCCGGGTGGACAACCCCGAGCCGCGCCCCCTGGTTCACCTGAAGTACCGGCTCTATGACAGGGTCATAACCATATCGGAGGGCATCCGGAAAGTGCTCGTCGAGGAAGGGTTGGACCCATCGCGCATACGGTGCGTGCCGAGCGCGGTGGACCTGGAGAAGTACCGGCCCGGCTGCGAGGGGGAATGGTTCAGGAGAGAGTTCTCCCTCGGAGAGGAGAATCGCACCGTGGGGATGGCGGCCCAGTTCATCAAGAGGAAAGGCCACGAATACCTCCTCGAGGCCGTCCCGCGGGTCCTCCAGTCCTTTCCGGCCGCACGCTTCCTGCTTTTCGGGAAGGGGCCTCTCGAGGCGGTGATGAAGGGCGTCTGCCGGACCCTCCGCATCGAGCACGCCGTCCTCTTCCCGGGCTTTCGAACCGACCTGCACCGCATCCTCCCCTGCCTGGACGTGGTGGCACACCCGGCTCAGATGGAGGGGCTTGGCGTCTCGCTTCTTCAGGCTGCCGCCTCGGGGGTGCCCATCATAGCCACCCGCGTCGGGGGCATCCCCGAAATCATCCGGGACGGCATGAACGGCCGCCTCGTCGAGCCCGGCAGCAGCCGGGCCCTGGCTGAGGCCCTGGTTCGGCTCCTGGGCTCTGCCGAGACGCGGAGGGCCATGGGAGCGGCGGGCAGACGTATTGCCGAGGAGGAGTTCTCCACCGCCGCCATGGTGGAGGGCAACCTGCGTGTTTACGGAGAGCTGCTCCAGGGGGCATAGGGGTGCTGAAACCTTGTGGTTCGCGGGTCCCTGCCCGAGGATAGAAAGCCCCGAACCTGTTCATTTATACTACGTTGCATCATGAAGATATCCGCCGTAACGATTACTCTTAACGAAGAAAAGAACATAGAACGCTGCCTGAGGAGCGTGCAGTGGGCGGACGAGATGGTGGTCGTGGATGCCGAAAGCACGGACCGCACCGCTGAACTCGCCCGGGACCTCGGGGCAAGGGTAATCGTCAGGCCCTGGCCGGGTTCCACCGGCAAACAGTTCCAGTACGCGATTGCGCAGGCGAAGAACCCGTGGGTTTTCATCATAGACGCCGACGAAGAGGCCTCGCCGGAGCTGGGCAGGGAGATACGGGAAAAAACAAAAGACCCCGGCGAGTCCATAGCCTTCCGCATACCCCGGATAAATTATGCCCTGGGCAGATGGTTCGACAAGGGAAGCTGGAAGGAAAGCGTCGTCAGGGTCTTCCGTCCCGAGCACGTTCATTACAGGGGACAGTTTCATCAGAAAAAGGACATCAATGGCAAGGTCGGCAGGATGGCCTCTCCCCTCAAACACTATATGGCCATGGACATGGTCAAGTGGCTGATACGGAGCATGAGGCTTGCACGCATAGAGGGCGAAGTCCTGTACGCCGACGGCAGGAGGTTCAGCGGACTGAAAGTGCTATCCGGTTTCGGCAAGTTTGTAATGCGTTTTCTTTTCAAACCCGGCTTCGTTTACGGCTGGGCCGGCTTTTTCGTAAGCTTCCAGAGGTTCCTTTACGTCATGGCCCAGCAGATATCCATCCTTGAGCTGCAGCTCGGCGTGAGAGAGCCCGACCGGGACAGCGAAAGGACGTTCAGATGACCCCTTTCGCTTTTTCGTTTTTCTAATCTCCTTGTTTCTGATATAATTTTTTCCATGGAACTCTCTGAAAATGCTCTGAAAACCCTCCAGGCCCGGTATCTCATCAAGAACGAGAAGGGCGAGGTCACGGAAACACCCGACGAGATGTTCTGGCGGGTGGCCCGGGCCGTCGCCTCCTCCGAGGCCCTCAACGACGGGGACACCGAGGAGTGGGCGCGAAAGTTCCACGGCCTCATGAGTTCCCTGTGCTTTCTGCCCAACTCCCCCACCCTCATGAACGCCGGCAAGAGGCTCGGGCAGCTCGCGGCATGTTTCGTCCTGCCCGTGGAGGATTCCATGGAGAGCATCTTCGGCACACTGAGGAACGCCGCCATGATTCTTCAGAGCGGCGGGGGAACGGGGTTCAGCTTCTCGCACCTCCGCCCCCGGCACGACGTGGTCCGCTCCACGGGCGGCATTGCCAGCGGCCCGGTCTCCTTCATGAAGATCTACAACACCGCCACCGACGTCATCAAGCAGGGAGGCGCCCGCAGGGGCGCCAACATGGGCATTCTCAGAGTGGACCACCCCGATATCATGGACTTCATCACCCTGAAGCGCGACGAGCACGAGCTGACGAACTTCAACATCTCCGTGGCCGCCACCGACGCCTTCATCGAGGCCGTCAAGAAAGACGAGGAGTACGGCCTTGTCAATCCCCGCTCCGGAAGGACGGAGAAGCGGGTGCGGGCCCGGGAGGTCTTCGACGAGCTCGTCAAGAGCGCCTGGATGACCGGCGACCCCGGAATGGTCTTCCTCGACAGAATCAACGAGGCCAACCCGACCCCGCAGGTGGGCAGGATAGAGAGCACGAACCCCTGCGGGGAGCAGCCCCTCCTGCCCAACGAGGCCTGCGTCCTGGGCTCCATCGACCTCTCCAAGTGCGTCCAGAAGGGCGACATCCAGTGGGACGCCCTGCGGGATGCCGTCCGCACCGGCGTGCGTTTCCTCGACGATGCCATCGACGCCAACAGGTATCCCATCGCCGAAATCGAGGCCATGCACAAGGGCAACAGGAAGATCGGCCTGGGCGTGATGGGCTGGGCCGACATGCTCGTTCTTCTGGGCATGCGCTACGACAGCCCTCCGGCCTTCGAGCTTGCCGAGGAGGTCATGAAGTTCATCAAGGAGGTCTCCCACGGCGCCTCCTCCGAGCTGGCCGAGACCCGCGGCGTCTTCCCGAACTTCACGGGCTCCGTCTATGACCGGCCCGACGGCCCGAAGATGCGCAACGCCACCGTCACCACCATAGCCCCCACCGGCACCCTGTCGACCATAGCGGACTGCTCGAGCAGCATCGAGCCCCTCTTCGCCATCGCCTACAAGCGCTACGTCCTGGACACCGTCCTTTACGAGGCGAACAAGCATTTTTTCCGCATTGCCAGGGAGCGGGGCTTCTACTCCGAGAGCCTCAAGAAAAAGGTGGCCGAGGCCGAGACCCTCGGAGAAGTCCCCGGGGTGCCAGAGGACGTCAGGGAAATCTTCGTCACGGCGCACGAGATTTCCCCGGAAGACCACATCCGCATGCAGGCGGCCTTCCAGAAATACACCGACAACGCCGTGAGCAAGACAGTCAACGTTCCCGGGGATGCCACCGTCGAGGACGTCAAGCGGGCCTATCTGCTGGCCTACGACCTGGGGTGCAAAGGAATAACCGTCTTCCGCTACGGCACCGAGAAGCGGGGAACCCTCATCCGCATGATGGATACGGACTGAGCATGCTCCTCGGGGTCAATATCGACCACGTCGCCACCTTGAGGGAGGCCCGCAAGGGCCTGGAGCCGGACCCCCTGCACGCCGCGCCCCTGGCCATGCTGGGCGGGGCCGACGGCATCACGGTGCACCTGAGGGAGGACCGGCGGCACATCTCGGACCGGGACCTCCGCCTTTTGCGGGAGACCGTGCCCCTGGAGCTCAACCTCGAAATGGCGGCCACGGAGGAGATGGCCAAGATCGCCTCCGGCACAAAACCCGACCTCTGCACCCTGGTGCCGGAGAAGCGCCAGGAGCTGACCACCGAAGGAGGCCTGGACGTCCTCCGCAACGCCGGGAAGGTGACCGAGACCGTCCGCAGGCTCCACGGCGCCGGCATACCCGTGAGCCTCTTTATCAATCCCGAGAGGGCCGACATAGACGCCTCCCTAGCCTCCGGCGCCGACATGGTGGAAATACACACCGGCCTTTACGCGGGCGCCCGCGGAACCGAGCGGGACGAGAAGCTCTTTCAGGTCCTCTCCTCCCTCCGCTATGCCCGGGCCCTCGGCCTCCAGGCCAATGCGGGCCACGGCCTCACCTACGCCAACGTCGTCCCCCTGGCCCGCTCCGGGCAGCTACGCGCCCTGTACATCGGCCACAGCATTATCTCCCGGGCGGTCCTCGTAGGCCTCGAGCGGGCCGTCCGGGAGATGAAGGAGCTCATATCACGATGATACACGGAGTGGGCGTGGACATCATCGAGGTCGACAGGATCAGGCGGTCGGTGGCCGACCTGGGCGAGAAGTTTCTTGAGCGGGTCTTCACCGAGGACGAGTTGGAGCACTGCCGGCGCCACCGCGACCCCCACCCCCATTACGCCGGACGCTTCGCGGCAAAAGAGGCCCTGGTGAAGGCTCTCTCCACCGAAGCGCCCATCTCCCTCAGGGACGTCGAGGTCACCAACGACCCGAAGGGCAAACCCGTCTTCAAGGTGAGCAAGAAGCTCCAGATACTCTTCGATGAAAAGGGCATCGTCCGCACCCACCTCTCCCTCTCCCACGAGCGCACCTACGCCGTGGCCACCGTGGTCCTCGAAAAACTGGCCTGAGCAGGACCAGTCCTGCGGGACCAGTCCCCTTTCCCTCCCAGGAGACCAGTCTCCTTTCTCGGGGAACCAGTCTCCTTTCCCAGAGTCGCCAACCGGCCCGAATGCATGAGCCGCCTTACTTAAAGTTTTTGTTCATATTGTAGGTATTACTAGCTGATTTATCGTCACTTTTGTATGCCATGCTTCCCATTTGGCCTCCGCCCTGCTACAATTTATTCAGGATTCTGAAAGGAGACTCTATGAGCTACTATTTCAGCGCCATCGTGGAGGTGCCTTTCGAGGAAGCGGTCAACCGGGCAAGCGAGGAGCTGAAGAAGGAAGGGTTCGGCATCATGACGGAAATCGACGTGCGGAAGGTTCTCAAGGAGAAACTGGGCGTGGACTTCCGGCCGTACCGCATCCTGGGCGCCTGTAACCCCCGGTTAGCCTATGAGGCCCTTCAGATGGAGGAAAACATCGGCACCATGCTTCCCTGCAACGTCGTGGTCCAGGAGCACTCCGGAGGCAGGGTGGAGATATCGGCCATCGACCCGGTGGCTTCCATGCAGGCCGTGACCAACCGGAGGCTTCTCGATGTGGCCCATGAGGTCCGCAAGCTGCTCATGAAGGTCATAGACAGCGTGCAGTCCTGAGATTTCCCTTTTCCCTTCCTGTTACCATAAGGGATGCGGACCCTTGTCGTCGGTCTTCTTCTGTGGTCTTTTCTCGCCGTGCCCGCTTTCGCAACGGGGACTCCGACCGGTGCACAAGCGCAGGTATCCCGCCTCATCGAAGGATGGAGCGCCGGCCTGTTCGTTCTTAAAGACGCCCCTCCCCTTCACCGTGCCGAAGAGGTGGCGGCCTTTTATCGCACCAGGGGCTTCGCCCCGGCCTGGACGGACGCACAGGGCCCCCTGCCGGCCGCGGGCCGGCTTCTTGCCTCTCTGAAGGCCTCGCCCAGCCACGGCCTTGCTCCGCGCTTCTACCACCTGAAGGCCCTCCAGGACGCCCTCTCTGTCCCGGGCGCCTTTGAGCCGGACAGCCTGGCCGCCCTGGACATCCTTCTTACCGACGCCTTCATAACATATGCCGGGGACCTCCGAGACGGTCACGCTCCACCCGAAGGGACAAACGAGCACAGGGAGGCGTCCGACGCTCCGCTTCTTGAGCGGGCCCTGGCCTCCGGGTCGATGGGCAAGGCACTGGAGTCCCTTGCTCCGTGGGACTTCCGCTACCAGGGCATGAGGAAAGCCCTGGCCCGGTACAGGGCCATCGCCCGGGAGGGCGGCTGGCCGCGGGTTCCCCCGGGGCTTGAACCGGGAGCGCGGGGGCCCGGCGTCTCGGCTCTGAAGAAACGCCTCGCCCTCACTGATGGTTTCCCGTTGTCCGCGGACGGCGGCGACCTCTTCGACGACGCCCTGGTCCGGGCCCTCAAGGGCTTTCAGCGCCGCCACGGCCTTCCCCCCAGGGGTCTGCTTGACGAGGCCACCCTTCAAGCCCTCAACGTCCCCATGGAAGACAGAATCCTTCAGATAGCCGTCTCCCTCGAGCGCCTCCGCTGGCTGCTGCCCCGCCTAGGGCCGCGCTACGTCCTTGTAAACATTCCCGACTTCACCCTCACCTTGGTCGAGGACAACCGGAAGGTGGCCACGATGCGCGTGGTCACCGGAAAGCTCTATGCCCAGACGCCGGTCCTGAACGCCCGGATAACCGAACTCGTCCTGAACCCCTCGTGGTTCGTCCCCCGGAGCATCGCCCTGGAGGAAATCCTTCCCAAAGTGAGAGAAAACCCCTGGTATCTCAAGGTCTTCGACATGAAAGTCCTGCAAGGCCCGCTCAAGGAGGCACGGGTCGTCGACCCCTGGAAGGTGGACTGGGAGAGCGTGACCGAGAAGAACTTCCCCTACACGCTGGTGCAGGGGCCCGGCCCCACCAACCCCCTGGGCAGGGTCAAGTTCATCCTCCCCAACCCCTACGGGGTATATATGCATGACACGCCCTCGGGGGAGCTTTTCCAGGAGCGCGTGCGTACCTTCAGCCACAGTTGCATCCGGCTGGAGAAGCCCCTCGTCCTGGCTCGGCACCTTCTCGGAGGTTCCAACGGCTGGGGCAAAGTGCGGTTGCAGGAGGCCATAGCCCGGGGCGAGCAGAGGACGCTCCGGATAAAGCATCCTCTGGATGTTTACATAGTCTATCTCACCGCCTGGGTAGAGGAGGACGGAACCCTTCACTTCCGGGACGACATCTACTCCCTGGATGCCCCCCTCGCCCGGGCCCTGGGTCTGCGTTAGAAGGTCTTTATCCCGACCTCGATAAACATGGTGTCGCCCTGCATCTCGAAGGGGATGACCTTCGATATGGTGCCCGAGGGATGGTATATCTGCTGGGAGCCGATGACCACGGTGGGGATTCCGGCATCGAACCGCATGTCCAGTCCGGCCAGGATATTGCGGAGGTTTCCGCTTATCATGTTCGTTATCTCTCCCACCAGGTCTCCCATGTGAAAGACGGTCACCTGGGCCCGCTCATCGGGGAACATGTTGTGGTAGATGCGGGTGATGGCCTCCTTGCTGAAGCTCACGGTAATGGAGATTTTCATCTCCCCGGTCAGGCCCACGTTGCCGCTGACGTACCCCACCAGGGTGTTCTTGTCCGACGGGACTATCTCCCCCGGCAGGGCATCCACGAAGGCAATGGTTTTCAGGACGTGCTTGGTCGTGTCCCTCAATGTTGCGTATATGGAATCGATGTCTATCATTCGGCGTCCAAAACGTCTGCATTATATTACGCCCTGCCGGTCGATACAAATGAGCGGGCTCACAAAAATCCATGAGCCCTCCGCGTACAAGGCTCTTGCGCACGGCCTTGACAAGCTCCGCCTTTCACTATAGCATCATTAATAAGAAAGGAGGTGAGGGGATGAATCTCGAATTAAGCAAGGACGAGCTGGAAGTCCTCAAACGTGTCCTCAAAGTGTACATGTCCGACCTGCGGGAGGAGATTTATAAGACGGAAAGCCATGTTTTCAAGCCACCTTTGAAGGGAGAAGAGGACATAGTGAAAAACCTCCAAGCGAAGCTCGAAACGCAAGGCTGACAGACCCGGGCTTCCCCCCTGCCGGGGGAAGCCCTTTCTCTCCTTGTGGGTCTTCTCCCTTGGCCTGCCCTTCGAGCAAAGTAAGTCATTGATAGTACGGCCTTTTACAGGCTCCCTCTTCGGCTCCCAAACAGGTCGGACATGCCTCCAGGGCAGCGCCTTGGTCGGCAATCCGGTCCAGAACGGCATCCAGGAAGGCCTGTGGATTCCCTGGTCAAGCCGGGGGATGGCGGAGTTTTCCCGCCCCCTGAGTGCTTGCAGGGGGACCCCGCCGCACGGCACTACGGATAGGTGAGCTGTAGACGCTGAATTGCCCGGGCACTGAGGGAGCCCGGCTCCGTCTCGATGACCACGGCCGAGAACAGCACAGCCCCCCTGGCCACCTCGAATCGAACGGGCATGCCCGTGAGGAAGCGCTCCAGAATCTGCTCCTTCTCGACCCCGATAACGGACTCGATGGGCCCGGTCATGCCCACGTCCGTCACGTAGGCGGTCCCCCCGGGAAGAATCTTCTCGTCAGCCGTCTGCACGTGGGTGTGGGTGCCCACCACCGCCGTCACCCGCCCGTCCAGGTAATAGCCCATGGCTATCTTCTCCGAGGTGGCCTCCGCGTGGAAATCCACGATGATTGCCGAGAGGCCCTCGGGCAGCGCCTCCAGGGCGGCATCGAGCCCCCTGAAGGGACAGTCCAGGTTGGGCATGAAGACCCTGCCCTCGGCGTTCAGGACGGCCACCTTCTCGGAGCCCGCCGCGTGCAGGCATACGCCGCTTCCGGGCGCGCGGGGAGGGTAGTTGAGGGGCCGGATGATGCGGGGCTCCCGGTCCAGGTACTGGAGGGCTTCCTTCTTGTCCCAGACGTGGTTTCCGGTGGTGATAACGTCCGCCATTTTGAGGAGCTCATCCCCCACGCTCGCGGTCAGGCCGAACCCCCCGGCGGCGTTCTCGCCGTTGACCATCACCATATCGAGCTTGTAGCGCTCGCGGAGCCTGGGCAGAAGGGCCTTCATGGCCACCCTGCCGGGCTTGCCCACCACGTCGCCCACGAAAAGGACCCTCATGGCCGCCCCGGGAGAAGGGAGTTACTTGGCGAACTCCACAAAGCGGGACTCCCTGATGACGGTCACTTTTATCTGCCCGGGGTAGGTCATCTCCTGCTCTATCTGCTTGGACAGCTCCCTGGCGATGGTCCAGGCGCTCTCGTCGGCCACGCTCTCGGGCTTGACGATGAGCCTCAGCTCCCGCCCGGCCTGGATGGCATAGCACTTCTCCACGCCCTCGTAGGACATGGCCATCTTCTCCAACTTCTCCAGGCGCTTGATGTAGTTCTCTATGCTCTCCCGCCTCACGCCGGGGCGCGCCGCCGAAAGGGCGTCGGCCGCCGCCACCAGGGCCGCCTCCACGCTTGCGGCCTCCCCGTCGCCGTGATGCACCTCGATGGCGTTTACAACGGCATCCTTCTCGCCGTACCTCTTGGCCAACCGTCCGCCTATCTCATGGTGGGAGCCTTCTATTTCGTGGTCCACGGCCTTACCGATGTCATGCAGGAGCCCGGCCCGCTTGGCGAATTTCTCGTCAACCCCCAGCTCGGCCGCCAGCATCCCCGCCAGGTAGGCTACTTCCCTTGAGTGCTGAAGGACGTTCTGCCCATAAGAGAACCTGTACCTGAGCCTCCCGAGGAGCTTTATGAGCTCGGGGTGAATCCCCGAGAGTCCCAGGTCGAAGGCGGCCCTCTCCCCCTCCTCCAGAATGGCGGTCTCCACCTCCTTGCGGGCCTTATCCACCACTTCCTCTATCCGCGCGGGGTGAATGCGCCCGTCGGAGACGAGCTTCTGGAGGGAAATGCGGGCGACCTCGCGCCTGACCGGGTCGAAGGCCGAGAGGGTCACGACCTCGGGGGTGTCGTCCACAATGAGGTCCACCCCGGTGGCCGCCTCCAGGGCCCTGATGTTCCGCCCCTCCCTGCCGATTATGCGGCCCTTGAGCTCGTCGCTGGGCAGGCTCACCGTGGAGACCGAGGAGTCGGCCACGTGCTCGCTGGCATAGCGTTGGATGCAGACGCTGATGATTTCCTTTGCCTTCTTCTCGGCCGCCTCCCGTGACTCTTCCTCTATCCTCTTGGCCAGCTTGGCAGCCTCGAAGCGGGCCTCCTCCTCCACCCGCCTGAAAAGCTCCTGGCGCGCCTCCTCCTTGCCCAGGCCGGAAAGCCTCTCAAGGACGGCCGCCTGCTCCTGCACGAGCCGGCTGTACCGTCCCTCTTTCTCCTGAAGGCTTTTTTCCCTGAGGTCGTACTCCTTCTCGCGCTTGGCGAGCTCGCCGTCCTTCCTCTCCGTCTGTTCGAGCTTCTTCTCCAGGGCCTCTTCCCTGTTCCTCAGCCGCTTCTCGAGCTGGGCGAGCTCGTTGCGCCGCTCCCTGAGGTCCGTCTCCGCCTCGGACTTCGCCTGGTAGACGATGTCCTTGGCCTCGATGGTGGCCTCCTTCCTGATGGCTTCGGCCGACCGCTCGGCGTCCTTGACGATGCCCTCTTTGCGCTTCTCCAGGTCGCCCCACTTCGCCTTCAGGTAGAAAGAATACGCCACGACCAGAATGGCCCCGAACAGAAGTCCGAAGCCGATGGCGAACACGAAATATTTCGCCTCCATTGGGCTGTCCCTCCTGCAAAGAACGTCTAAGGGCGGACAGGGACAGGGCGGGAACTAGACGATAGTGCCCGGGAAAGGGTATATGGCGGGTTTACAGAACAAGCCGGAGAGCGCCGTTGGGCCTCTCCGCCGCAACTATATGCATATGTCTCGCGATGATACGGCCATTGAACCCTTTTAAGAACGCCCGCCCTGCCGTGAAGGGATAAACTTGAACCCGCTTTCCTACAGGTGGGTGCCCCGAAGGAGACTTCAGGCTTTCTTCCCGGAGGGAAGACATGCACACCGTACCCCCTACAGCAGCTCCCTAAAGATTCAAGTAGATGGAACAAATTTTCTCCTCTTTCACGAGCAGGGCAGGCAACCTTGCCAGCCCTTAGTTACTCATATTGTACTGAAATCCCCTGTCAAGAGCAACGAGAAAATGGCGGCGCTCTTGTGAGATTCCGCTGCCCTGTGGTAACCTTTCCAATGCCCAAAAGCGACTCGTGGATAAGGAAAATGGCGGCCCGGGGCATGATCGAGCCCTTCGACGAGGGCCCGAAGCGCCCCGGGACGATATCCTCCGGGCTCAGCTCCTACGGCTACGACATGAGGCTTGCCAACGAGTTCAGGGTCTTCAGCCCGCCCCCCTCGGGGGGAATCATGGACCCCAAGGACTTCCAGTCCGCGCACTTCACGCATGTCACCGAGGAGGCTTGCGTCGTCCCGGCCAACTCCTTCGTCCTGGCCCGGTCGCTGGAATATTTCCGGATACCCCGGGACGTCCTTGTCCTGTGTTTCGGCAAGTCCACCTACGCCCGCTGCGGGGTCCTGGTCAACGTGACTCCCCTTGAGCCGGAGTGGGAGGGCTACGTGACCATCTCCGTATCCAATACCTCTCCCCTCCCCTCCCGGCTCCATGCCGGCGAGGGAATCGCCCAACTGGTGTTCCTGGGGGCCGAGGAGGTCTGTGCCGTCTCCTACGGGGACCGCTCGGGCAAATATCAGGCCCAGCGGGACATAACTCCGCCGAGGACGTGAGGCGTGAGCGCAGAGAGGATCATCCTCGCCCTGGACGTCAACGACCCCGCCCGAGCCCTGGAGGTGGTCGACACCTTCAGTGAACGGATAGACATCTTCAAGGTGGGCCTCGAGCTTTTCTGCTCGGCCGGGCCTTCCGTTGTGCGGGACATCCAGGGCCGGGGGAAAAAAGTCTTTCTCGACCTCAAGTTCCACGACATCCCCAACACCGTCTCCCAAGCGGCCCTGGCGGCCGCCCGCCTGGGCGTGCACATGTTCAATGTGCATGCGTCGGCCGGTTCCGAGGCCATGCGCCGCTCGCGGGAGGCCGTGGAAGAGCTCTGCATCAAAGAGAACCTCAAGCGTCCGAAAATCCTGGGCGTTACCGTGCTGACCAGCCTGGACAGCGCCATGCTCAAGGAGGAGCTGGGTGTGCAGCACAGCCTGAGGACGCATGTGAAGAACCTCGCCGTCCTCGCCCGGAGTGCGGGATTGGACGGGGTCATCGCCTCGGGCCAGGAAATCGCCATGATACGAAAGCACTGCGGAGAGGATTTCCTCATCGTCACCCCCGGCATCCGCCCTTCCTGGAGCCCCCCGGACGACCAGAAGCGGACCATGACGCCCCGGCAGGCCGTCCGCGAGGGAGCGGACTACCTGGTCATGGGCCGCTCCATCCTGCACGACACCGACTCCCTGAAGGCCCTGGACCTCATCACGGTGGAGATCCTCACGGCGCGGTGACGGTAACATGCCCGCCCGGCTCTCCCTGAGCAAGAAAGAATTCATCCAGGCCGCGCACAAGGGGCCCGTACCGGCGCTTGCCCTGGACATCCCCTACAGCTCGCCCGCCTCCGTTTACCCCTCGGTGGGCGGGCCGGGGAGCTTTCTGCTGGAAAGCGTAAAAGGACCGCACAGGATAGCCCGGTACTCTTTCGCCGGGTTTGCCCCCTTCGGAGAGCTCACGGTCAAGGATGGCGTCTCCCGCCTCCGCCTGGGTGGGCGGGAGACCCTCTTCCGGGAGCACCCCCTTGCCACCTTGACCCGCCTTCTGCACCTGCACCGCCAGAGGCCCGACCCCGCCCTGCCCCCCTTTCAGGGCGGGCTTGCCGGGATGCTCGGTTACGACTTCGTTCATTATCTCGAGGACGTCCCCGCCACCACGGAGGACGACCTGCGGGTGCCGGACGCCCATTTCCTTCTCGTGGACCGCCTCCTCGCCTGGGACCACAGGTCCAAGAGGGCCTGGGCGGTCATGGCCCCCGGGGCCCGCGACCCGCAAGACGACGCCTCCCTGTGGTATGACGAGGCGGAAGAGACCCTGCACCGGGTGCGCGAGACCCTCCGCCCGGCGCCCGTGGAGCCTTTGCACAGGGCGGCACGCGAGACCGCCATCCGCCACGACACGAGCCGTGAGCGCTACCTCGCCATGGTGCGGCGGACCATCGAGTACATCAGGGCGGGCGACATCTTCCAGGCCAACCTCTCCCTCAGGGTCTCCGCGGAGGTGGGAGACCAGAGCCCCTGGAACCTCTATCTCGTCCTCCGGCAGATAAACCCCTCCCCCTTCGCCGCCTTCATGGACATGGGCGGCTATCAGGTCGTCAGCTCCTCTCCCGAGAGGCTCCTCAAGGTCCACGGCGACCTCGTGGAGACCCGCCCCATCGCGGGCACGCGCCCCCGGGGGAAAAACCGGCGAGAGGACACCGCCATGAGGGCCGAGCTTCTGCTGAACGAAAAGGAGCGGGCCGAGCACATCATGCTCATAGACCTCGAGCGGAACGACCTGGGCAGGGTGTGCCGCTACGCGACCGTGGAGGTGGACGAGCTGATGACGACGGAGGAGTACTCCCATGTCATCCACATCGTCTCCAACGTGCGGGGCCGCCTCCGCGAGGCCACGCCTCTTCCGGAGGCGCTAAGGGCGGCCTTCCCCGGAGGCACCATCACGGGGGTGCCCAAGGTGCGGTGCATGGAGATAATCGACGAACTGGAGGCCTTCCGCCGCGGCCCCTATACGGGGTCGCTGGGATACCTGGGGTTCTCCGGAAGCATGGACCTCAACATCATCATCCGCACCTTCACCATCAAGGACGGCATGGCCTACGTTCAGGCGGGGGCTGGCATCGTTGCCGATTCCGACCCCGAAAGGGAGTACGTGGAATCGCTCAACAAGGCCGAGGCCCTCATCAAGACCCTCAAGCGGGCGGGACGGGAGGCCGTGGAAGTGGAAATGCCCTATAATAGGTAGCCTTGCGTTTCCCCCTCTTCCATAGGAGCGGGATGCCCCGGGTATCCCGGTTGAGCGGCCCCGTGTCCGGCGTCATCATGGCGCTCGTCCTTCTGCTGGGTGCTCTCTACACGCCGTGCCGCGCAGAGACGGTGGGCGTCATCCTCACACGGGACAGGCCCTTTGACGAGCAGGCCCAGAAGGCCTTGCAGAAATACGTGCGGAGCCAGGGGTTCGGCGACAGGGTCCGTTATATCGTGCAGCGGCCCCATCCGGACCCCGTGGCCTGGAGCAACGCCTCCCGGAAGCTCATCGCCGCGGAAGTGGACGCCATCGTCACCTATGGAGGCGCCGCCACCGCTGCGGCCCTCAGGGAAAACTCCGGCATCCCCGTCATCTATGCCGGCGTTTACGACAGCGTGGCCCGCAATATCCCGAGGGACGAGGCCACGGGCGTGTGCTCCCGGCCTTCCATCGCCGCCCTCCTCAGGTACATACGGGAGTCCATCCAGGGCGTCAAGAGCCTGGGCGTCCTGTACTACACCCTGGACGAGGATTCCCGGAAGCAGTTCGATGACATAGCGGAGCTGTCGAAAAAGTACGGTTTCCGGCTCGACCCTCTCCGCGTGCGCCGGCAGGGGGATGTCGGGGACGCCATCTCACAGGCGGACGTGAGCGCCCTGTTCATCACGTCATCGGCCTTCATGAGCGGCGTCTACTCCGAGGTGCTCCGCATGGCGGAGACAAAGAAGATACCGTCGGCTTCCCTCGTCTACGACCCGGCTCTCTTCGCCACCTACGTCCTCTCCCCGAACCCCGAGGAGCACGGACGCGAGGCGGCGCGAAAACTCCTGCGCCTCCTGAAAGGCGTCCCCCTGGAGGATATTCCACCCTCCTGCGCGTCCGAAGTGGAGCTCGTCTTCAACCTCGCGAAGGCCCGGGAGCTTGGAATCAGGATACCCATGGACGTCGTAACCGAAGCGACGAGGATCATATATTGAAGGGCGTGCGGATATGCATGGTTTTGGCCCTCCTCACGGCCCTGCTCCTGCTGCCCGTCGGGGGAGGGGCCGATGACGAGTTTCTCATCGGGCTCATACCGGAGCAGAACATCTTCAAGCAGGTCAAGCAGCACCGTCCTCTTGCGACCTACCTTTCCAAGAAGCTGGACGTCCCGGTCAGGTTGACGGTTCTCAGCCGATACCACCATATCGTCGACAGGTTCGTCTCCCGGGGCATGGACGGGGCTTTCTTCGGCATCCTGACGGCGGCCCTGGCCGAAGAGGAGCTGGGCGTGGTGCCCATCGCGCGGCCCGTCAACCCCGACGGCAAGAGCACGGCGCAGAGCTACATATTCGTCCGCGCCGACAGCGGCATATCCACGGTAGAGGACATGGCCGGCAAGAGGGCCGCCTTCGTCGACAAGGTCACGGCCACGGGGTACCTCTTTGCCGTGGCGTACCTCAAGTCCCGCGGGGCCCCGGACATCGACACGTTCTTCAGCGAGCACTATTTCACCGGCAGCCATGACACCGTGGTTTACTCCGTTCTGGCCGGACGGGCCGACGTCGGGGCCGTCAAGGGGAGAATCCTTGAGAAAATCATGAAGGACGACCCCGTCGTAAAGAGCCAGATACGGGTCCTGGCGCGCTCCGGCGAACTGCCGGACAACACGCTCTGCGTGAGGGCCGACCTGCCCGAGGAGTTCATCTTGCGCCTGACGGAGGTCCTTCTCTCCATGCACGAGGACGAGGAAGGGCGGAAGGTGCTCAAGCAGATGGGCGCGGTGAAGTTCGTGCCCGCCCGGGAGGAGGATTTCCAGCCCGTGCGCCGGCTGGCCGAGAAGGCGGGAATCGACATCAAACACTTCACCTACGAATGAGAAAGAAGATCATTCTTTCATTCCTCATTCTCTTCTTCCTGTTTACCGCAGGGGCCGGCATAACCATGCTCTCCCTTTACAAGACCACCTCGGACCTGCAGACGGTCATAAACCTTCACCGCGTGGAAATCGTCCGCCAGGACCTGGTCATCAGGGCCCAGACCGTCCAGAGCCACCTGTATTCCTTCGGGACGGCCTTCGGCCCGGAGCTGGACGTCATCGTGGACAACGTCATCGAGCTGGACGGCTCGGCGAAAAAATGCCTCCAGTGCCATCATAACCCGCAGATAACGCGGGAGCTCACGGGCATGGTGGACCTGATGGAGCAGTACGAGGACGCCCTGAGCTATCTCATCACCACCTCGGCGAACCCGGAGCGGATAGAGCGCCTGCGGCTGGTGGCCATAGGCCTGGGAGACAGCCTCCTGAACCAGGCCCAGGAAATGACCCTCAAGGCGGGCCAGAAGCTCAGCGACAAGACGTTCCGTTCCATGAAGGAGATACAGAACTCGCGGTTCATCCTCATATTTACCCTTGCCCTGTCCTTCGTCCTTGCCCTGGTCATAGCCGTCTCCGTGACCCGGGGGGTCACCGGGCCCATCAACGAACTGGTCGGCGCCACCCGCCGCATCAAGGCCGGCGACCTGGGCTACACCACCCCGCTTGAGAGCAAGGACGAGTTCGGGGAGCTTGCCACCGCCTTCAACGAGATGAGCCTTTCCCTCGGCGAAAGCAACAAGAAGATCCTCCGCCACCTGCACAACCTGTCAAACCTCTACAGCCTCACGCTCGCCTTTCACTCCCTCACCAACGAGAAGGACCTGTACCGCGAGCTCGCCCACGGGGTCGCCGACCTCGTGGGCGCCGAGCAATGCGGCCTCCTCATCCGGGACGCCGGGGAGTTCGTCCACGTGGAGCAGGCCGTGGGGCTCACCCCGGAGGAGGTCGGCCGCCTGCGGTACCCCGAGGAGGCCGTCGAAACCCTCTGCGAGCCCGAAGGCAAGCGGGCCTGCATCTTCAATGAAAGGCTTTCCTTCTCGCCGCTCTGGGAGACGGAAAGAGACCTCGAAGTAAAAAACCTCATGCTGGTCTGGGTACGGCAGAAGGAAGAGCTCGTGGGCGCCATCAGAGTGGCCAACAAGCAAAGCGGCCCCTTCACGGAGGAGGACATCCGCCCCCTGGCCATCCTGACGAACAACCTCTCCGTCGCCATGGAAAACGCCAGGCTCTACGACGACCTGCGCCGGCAGATGCAGGAGCTTCAGGACGCCCAGGAGCAGCTCATCCAGGCCTCGAAGCTCGTGGCCATCGGGGAGCTGGCCAGCAACGTCGCCCATGAGCTCAACAACCCCCTGACGAGCGTGCTGGGATATGCGGAGCTCATCAAGGAGGAAAAGGACTTCCAGGGCGTCCTCCGGGACATCGACGTCATCGAGCGCGAGTCTCTGCGGGCGCGGGAAATCGTCCGGCAGCTTCTGGAGTTTGCCCGGAAACGCTCCCTGACCATGGAAGAGCTGGACATAAATCGCGTGCTCAAGGACGTCATCGAGCTCGTCCATATCCAGATAAGGGACAACCATATCGACGTCTGCCAGGACTATCAGGCCGCCGTCCCCATCAAGGGGGACAAGAACCAGCTCAAGCAGGTCCTCATCAACCTCACCAACAACGCCATTTTCGCCATGGAAAAGCACGGCGTGCTGGGCATCTCCACGTGGAGCGACCCGACCCACGTCTACGTGAAGGTCTCCGACACGGGGGTGGGAATTCCCCCCGGCATCCGCTCACGCATCTTCGACCCCTTCTTCAGCACGAAGAAGGAAAAAGGCACCGGCATCGGGCTTTCCATAAGCTACAAGATTGTCCAGAGCCACGGGGGCCGCATCGAGGTCGAAAGCGAAGAGAGCAAGGGAAGCGCCTTTACCATCGTCCTGCCCGTGGAGGCCCCACCGCCCGACACCACCTCCACCTGAGCCGCCGAAAGCGCCGCAGGGGAAGCACCGGGAAACAAGAGGCGGCAAGGCGCCGCGCCTCAGAAAGGCAGAGTCAGAGTCATCACGCCCTCGAAGCCCTTCCTGTGCAAGGGGCAGGGGCCCAGGGCCCGCACCTTCTCGATGTGCTCCCGGGTGCAGTACCCCTTGTGGCGGTCGAACCCGTACTCCGGGTACATCTCGTGATACCGGCGCATGAGGCCGTCGCGCACCACCTTGGCAACGACGGACGCGGCGGCAATCGAAGCACTCTTGCCGTCCCCTTTGACGATGGGGACCTGCCTGACGGGCAGCGCCGGGAGCTCCACGGCGTCAATCAGAAGGAGGTCCGGAACAACGCCCAGGTCATGGACAGCCTCCTGCATGGCCTTTCTGGTGGCCCCGAGGATGTTGTACCGGTCTATGGCCTGCACGTCGGCCACGCCAACCCCCACATGGAGGGCCCTGGCCATTATTCTGAGATAGAGGTCTTCGCGCTCGCCCTCGGGGACGAGCTTCGAGTCGCGCAATCCCCGTATCCGCGCCCCCTCGGGCAGCACCACGGCTCCAGCCACGACCGGCCCCGCTATGGGGCCACGGCCGGCCTCGTCCACTCCGGCCAGCACCCGCGTCCCGGACGTGCGGAAGGCGGCATCGTGCCCGTAGAGGCCCACCCCTCAGGCCCGCTGGCGCTGTTCCTTCTCCTTGATCTTGGCGGCCTTTCCCTTCTTCCCCCTCAGGTAGTAGAGCTTGGCCCGCCTCACCTTGCCTTTCCTGAGGACCTGGACCCTGTCGATGGTGGGGGAGTGGACCGGGAAAATCTTCTCCACGCCCACGCCGAAGGAGACCTTTCGCACCATGAAGGTCTCCCTCGTCCCGCCGCCCTTGCGGGCGATGACGACCCCCTCGAAGGGCTGCAAGCGCTCCTTGTCGCCTTCGACAACCTTGCTGAACACCCGGACGGTATCGCCGATGGCGAAGTCGGGGACCTCTCTTTTGAAACCCTCTTCCACGGCGGTTATGAAGTTCATGACCGCTCCTCCTTTATCTCCGAAATGAGTTTCCTGTCTTCGTCCGTAAGCTCCACCCGGGAGAGAAGGTCCGGCCTTCTCTCGAGCGTCCTCCTCAGGGCCTCCTTTCTCCGGTAGCGCGCGATCTCCCCGTGGTTGCCGCTCAAGAGCACCTCGGGCACCCGCATTCCGCGCCACTCGGGCGGGCGCGTGTAATGGGGATAGTCCAGGATGCCCCATGAGAAGGACTCGTCCTCAAGGGACACCTCGTCACCCACCACTCCCGGCACCAGCCTTGAGGCAGCGTCTATTATAACCAAAGCAGCTAACTCCCCGCCACTTAAAACATAATCTCCTATGGAGATCTCCTCGTCCACCAGGCTCTCCCGCACCCGCTCGTCCATGCCCTCGTACCTGCCGCACAGAAAGAGGAGCCTCCGCTCTTCCCGGGCAAAACGCTCCGCCGCACCCTGGTCAAAGCGCGCTCCCTGGGGAGTAAGCAGGATGGTCAGGGTTTCCACCCCGTCGGCCTTCACATGCTGGACGGCCCGCGCCAGGGGCTCGGGCTTCAGCACCATGCCGGGCCCGCCGCCGTAGGGGGAGTCGTCCACCGTCCGGTGCCTGTCGGCCGTGAAGTCCCGGAGGTCCAGGACATCGACTCCGACGAGGCCCTTCTCGCGGGCCTTCCCTATAAGGCTTTCGCTCAGGTAGGCGTCAAAGACGCGGGGAAATATGGTTATGACGGAAAAAAGTTTCACGGGCCCGCCAAAAAGGAGGGGCTCCGTGGGAGCCCCTTGCGCACTGGCCTATTGTTAACGGAAAGTCCGCTACTCGAGGATTTCCAGAACGCAGCGCTTTCCGAGCTTGGTGCCTGCGGCGCTCAGGATGGTCCTCATCGCCCGGGCCGTCTTGCCCTGCTTGCCGATGACCTTCCCCAGGTCGCTTTCGGAGACCCTCAACTCAAAGACCGTGGTCTTCTCACCGTCCACTTCCGACACATTCACGTCTTCGGGATTATCCACAAGAGCTTTCGCCATGGCTTCCACCAAAGCCTTCATCGCGACCTCCTCCGTGAGAATTTATGCCGCTTCAAGACCAGCTTTCTTCAGGAGCCTCCTGGCAGTGTCAGTCGGTTGGGCACCCTTCTGGAGCCAAGACTTGGCCTTCTCCGTGTCAACCTGAATCTCGGCCGGGTCCCTCAGAGGGTTGTACGTGCCTAGAATCTCGATAAAAGGGCCGTCCCGCCGCGTCCGGGAATCGGACACGACCAATCTGTAGTACGGCCTGTTCTTCGCGCCGAAGCGGTAGAGCCGAATCTTTACCAAATCCTCACCTCCGGTTTCTCAGAGAAACGATTATAATATAAGCAGATTGCCAAAGTAAAGGCTACTTTCCGCCCACATGCGCGGCCACCAGGTCTCCCACTTCCCTGGTGCCCATGCCCATTTTCCCCGCGGCCAGACCCTTCAGGTGCTTCCCGGTCACTGTCATGACGGCCTCTTCAACCGCCCGTGCCGCCTCGGCCTCCCCCAGGTACTCAAGCATCATGCCCGCGGCGCATATGGCGGCCAGGGGGTTTATCTTGTTCTGTCCCCTGTACTTGGGCGCGGAGCCCCCGATGGGCTCGAACATCGAAACGCCCTCGGGGTTGATGTTGCCGCCGGCGGCGATACCCATGCCGCCCTGTATCATGGCGCCCAGGTCCGTGATGATGTCGCCGAACATGTTGTCGGTCACGATGACGTCGAACCACTCGGGGTTCTTCACGAGCCACATGGTGATGGCGTCGACGTGGGCATAGTCGGCCTTCACGTCGTCGTATTCCCGGGCCACTTCGTAGAACGTCCTTTCCCAGAGGTCGAAGGCATAGGTGAGGACGTTGGTCTTCCCGCACAGGGTGAGCTTCTTTTCCCTGTTGCGCTTCCGGGCGTACTCGAAGGCGAAGCGGACGCACCGCTCCACGCCCTTGCGCGTGTTGATGGACTCCTGGACGGCCACCTCGTCGGGCGTGCCCTTCTTCAGGAAGCCCCCCGCCCCCGCGTACAGGCCCTCGGTGTTCTCCCGGACCACCACCAAGTCAATGTCCCTGGGCCCCTTGTCCTTCAGTGGACAGTCCACGCCCGGGTAGAGCTTCACCGGCCGGAGATTGACGTACTGGTCCAGCTCGAACCGCAGCCTGAGGAGGATGCCCTTCTCCAGGAGGCCCGGCTTGACCTCCGGGTGGCCGATGGCCCCCAGATAGATTGCTTGAAAATTCCGAAGGTCACGCACCGCCGTCTCCGGCAGGACCTCCCCCGTGCGCAGGTACCGTTCTCCACCGAAATCGAACTCCTCGGTCTCCAGGGAGAAGCCGAACCTCCGGGAGGCCGACAGGAGGACCTTCATCCCTTCGGCCACCACCTCCGGCCCGGTCCCGTCCCCGGGGATAACCGCGATGCGATACGATTTCATCTCTCTCCTACCACTTTATTTTCTGCTTCGTCCATTGCACCAGCCCGCCCGCCCGGATGAGCTCCTGCATGAAATCCGGTATGGGCTCTGCCGGAAACTCCGTTCCCCGGGTGAGGTTCCTGATGACGCCATGGTCGGCGTCTATCTCCAGCTCGTCCCCCTCCTTCACCTTCTCGTCGGCCTGGGGCGACTCAAATATGGGAAGCCCGATATTGAAGGCGTTTCTGTAGAATATCCGGGCGAAGCTCAGGGCCACCACGGCCTGAACGCCCGCGGCCTTGATGGCTATGGGCGCGTGCTCCCGTGAGGAGCCGCATCCGAAGTTCTTCCCGGCCACGATGATGTCCCCCGGCTTCACCTTGCCCGGGAAGGCCGGGTCGGCGTCCTCCATCACGTGGGAGGCCAGCTCCCCGGGGTCCGACGTGTTGAGATACCTCGCCGGAATGATGGCGTCGGTGTCCACGTCGTCGCCGAACACCCAGACCCTTCCCTTTATCTTCATCAGGCGGCCTCCTTCCTCCGCGGAGCGGGTACCTCCCCGGTGTCGTCAAAAAAGAAAATATTATACGATTTTCACCGGAGAACAGTAAATCAGGAGACCTCCCCGAAAAGCGCATCCATGAACTCCCCGGGATGGAAGTCCCTCAGGTCCTCCAGGCCCTCGCCCACGCCGATGAGCCGCACGGGGATGCCCAGCTCGCGTTTTATGGCAAAGATGATGCCCCCCTTGGCCGTGCCGTCCAGTTTGGTCAGGGCGATGCCCGTCACCCCCACGGCATCGTTGAACATGCGGGCCTGGGAAAGGGCGTTCTGGCCCGTGGTGGCATCCAGGACCAGGAGCACTTCCTGGGGCGCGTCGGGCATGGCCCGCTCCACGACGCGCTTGACCTTTCTCAGCTCCTCCATGAGGGGTGTTTTGGTATGGAGCCGTCCGGCCGTATCTATGATGACCACGTCCGTCCCCCTGTGCTTGGCCGCCTCCACGGCATCGAAGGCCACCGCCGCGGGGTCGGACCCGCTCTGGTGCTTGATGATGTCCGAGCCGGAGCGCTCGGCCCATATCTCCAGTTGCTCGATGGCCGCCGCCCTGAAAGTATCGGCCGCGGCCAGGACGACCGCGTTGCCCTCGCCGACGAACCGGTGGGCGAGCTTGCCTATGGTGGTGGTCTTGCCCACGCCGTTTACGCCCAGGGTGAGGATGACGAAAGGCGGCTCCCCGAAGGCCACCAGGGGCTGGGACTTTCCCAGGAGGGCGGCCATCTCCTTCTTGATGAAGGACATGACGGAGCCCTTCCCCTGGACCTCTCCCTGCTTCTCCCTCAGGTGCTCCACGATCTCCATCGAGGCGCTTACGCCGAAATCCGAGCTTATCAGGGTCTCCTCCAGCTCCTCCAGGGTCTCCTCGTCTATCGTTCCCCCGGCGAAGATGGTCCCTATGCGGTCCGTAAAGCCCTGCCGGGACTTGGTGAGCCCTTCTTTCAGTCGATCAAAGAACTTCATCTGCGGCTTCTCCTCAGGGTCAGGTTCTTGGGGAAATCCAGGTCTTCCCCGGCTCCGCACGGAGCACAAGGCTCCGCGTCTCCAGAGGCTGGGTACAATCTACTATAATACACGATGCACGCCGCCCGCTTCCTCGTCCCCCGCCTCGAAGGCGACCACATCGAGGACCGCTTTGAGGATTATCTTCGCCTGGTCCGCCGGGGTGTTGCGGGCTTCATCGTCTTCGGCGGAGAAGTCCAACACCTGCGCGAGGCTATAGCACGGCTTCAGGCCGAGGCCCCCCTCCCCCTCATCGTGGCCTCCGACCTCGAACAGGGCCTGGGCCAGCAGGTGCGGGGAGGAACGCTCTTTCCCCCCGCCATGGCACTGGCCCGGGCGAAGGAGGGCCTTCTGCGGGCGGCCTTCGAGCAGATGGCCCGCGAGGCGGCCTATGCGGGCATCAACACCATTTTGGCCCCGGTCCTGGACGTCAACACAAACCCCCGAAACCCCATCATAGCCACCCGGGCCTTCGGCAGCGACCCCCGGGAGGTGGCGCGTCTGGGGCGGCTCATGATACAGTCCTTCAAGGCTGTGGGCATCCGCTCCTGCGGCAAGCATTTCCCCGGGCACGGCTCCACCGGCCTCGACTCCCACATCACGCTTCCCTCGGTGCAAAAGAGCCTTTCCGAGCTTGAGTCCTGCGACCTTATCCCCTTCCGGGAGGCCGTCCGGGCGGGCGTGGACCTGGTCATGCCGGGCCATCTCGGGGTCCCGGCCATCGAGCCCTCGGGGGCCCCCTGCACCCTGTCTCAGCGGGCGGTGGACTACCTGCGAAAAAGCATGGGCTTTTCCGGCCTCATCGTCACCGATGCCCTGAACATGGGCGGCCTGGGGGGGTACGGCGAAGGGGAAGCGGCCCTCCTGGCCCTCCGGGCCGGCGTGGACGTCCTGCTTCACCCACGGGACCCCGAGGCACTCATCCACAGTCTCTCGGAGGCCGCAATCTCCCCTTCACGAGGAGACAGGCTCGTCCGCTTCAGGCGGGACCTCCCCCGGGCGCCCTCCGCGGAGAGGCCGTCCTTCGACCCCGCCCTCTCCGAGAGGCTGGCCCGGGAGGCCATACGGGTGGAAGGTTCTCTTCCCGCACTGAGAAAGCCCTTTCTCATAATCCTGAGCGACGATGACGAAAACCCGGCCCATGAGCTGCTTGCCGGCCTGTCAGGCAGCCTCTC